>DASPOW010000118.1:0-4387 GCA_035625855.1 Candidatus Methylomirabilota bacterium
TCTCGCGGGCCGCGGGCGCCGGCTTCGGCGAGTACGTCGCGCCGGAGGAATTTCGGGCCGTGATTCGCTCCATCGGGCGCGTGCCCGCCGAGCGCACCACTGCCTACCGCATCCGGCGGCGTTTCCCGAACGCCGAGCGCGGCTTTATTCCGCGCCGGCTGCAGCCTTCGCCTGCCGACCTGCGCGTTTTGTGCGCGGAAGAGTGCCGCTGATGATGACCGGTTCCGCCGATCGGCGCGCCCTGTTGCTGCCCGTAAAGGAGATTCGCAACGCCAAACAGCGCCTGGCTGGTTTTCTCTCGCCCGAAGAACGCGAAGCCCTCGTCCGCGCCATGGCGGAAGATGTGCTTCGGGCGGTAACGCAGGCGCGCGACTCGCACTGCGTCTGCGTGGTCACCGCCGATCTCGAAGCCGCGCGCGCCGCAGCGGCGAATGGTTGGACCCTGATCCGCGAAACCCGCCAGGTTTCCGAGAGCGTTTCCGTGGACTTTGCTTCGCGCGAGTGTGCGGACCGTGGCTTTACCTCCGTCTTGCGCTTGCCGCTCGATCTGCCGCTCATTGAAGCGCGCGACATCGAGGAACTCCTCGCCGTCGACCTGCCCGCGCCAGGATGCGCCATCATCCCTTCGCGCGACGGCACCGGCACGAACGCTTTGCTGCGTCATCCCGCCGCCCTTTTTCCTTCCCGGTTCGGCCCAGGCAGCTTCGCGAAACACTGCCTGGCCGCCGAGCGCGCCGGCGCGCGCCCCGTGCTGCTGCGCAACCCGCGCATTGAGTTCGACGTTGACGATGCCGGCGACCTGCGCGCCCTGCTGGGCCACGATCTCAGCCGCACCGCGACGGGCCGCTGGCTCGCCGTATCCGGGGTTGCGGAGCGCTTCTGCTCTTCGGCGCGCGCAATCGCGGCTTCGTAGATTTGGCACAAATTCGATGGGAGGATGTATGGCCGTCACGATTCCTGAGTCTCACTTCGATCTTTTTCAGCAGCCCGCTTTCGCCCATCTCTCCACCCTGATGAGCGACGGCAGCCCGCAGAGCACTCCCGTGTGGATCGAGCTCGAGGGCAAGTACGTCTCCTTCAACTCCGCGCGCGGACGCGTCAAGGACAAGAATGTCCGCCGCGACCCGCGCGTCGCGCTTTCCATCTCCGATCCCGCGAATCCCTATCGTTACCTGGAAGTCCGCGGCCGCGTCGTGGAGATCACCGAAAGGGGCGCCGACGAGCAGATCAACCGCCTTTCCCAGAAGTATCTCGGCAAGCCCGTTTACCCGTTTCGCAAGCCCGGCGAAGTCCGCGTGAGCTACAAAATCGCTCCGGACAAAATCAGCATGATGGCGTAGCGCCTTCGATGCCGCGCTTCTCTCTGGAAACCATTCGCGAGGAATTTCCCGCCCTCCGCGACAGAGTCTTCCTCGACGCCGCTTGCGTGAGCCTTGCTTCGCGCAGCGCGGTTGCGGCAGTCGAAACATTTCTTGCCATGGCCCGCGACTGCCCTGAGCCTTCCGCCACGCTGCACCACATCGCGATGGACGACATGCGCGCCGCCGCGCGTCCTTCCGTCGCGCGCCTCATCAACGCGGAGGAAAACGAGATTGCCCTCGTCGAAAGCACCACGCACGGCCTGAGCATCGCCGCGCAGGCCATTCCGCTGGAATCCGGCGACCGCGTGCTGCTCTGCGACCTCGAGTTCATGCAGGTCGCGATTCCCTGGATGCAGCTTGCTTCGCGGGGAGTTGAACTCGACTGCGTCGCCAGCCGCAACGGCGAGGTTTCACCGGAGAGCATCGCCGGGCGCATCACTCCGCGCACCCGCGTCGTCGCCGTCAGCTCCGTGCAATGGAGCAACGGATTCCGCTGCGACCTCGCCGCGCTCAGTCGTTTCTGCCGCGAGCGCGGCGTCTGGCTCGTCGTGGACGCCACGCAGCAGCTCGGCGCCGTCCCGATTGACGTCCAGCAAACGCCCGTAGACTTCCTCGCCTGCGGCGGCCACAAGTGGCTCAACGCGCCGTTCGGCTGCGGCTTTCTCTACATCCGCCGCGACGCGATGCCCCGGCTGCATCCGCCGCTCGCGGGCTATCTGAGCGTCGAGACTCCCGAGGGCGGCTGGGGCGCCTATTTCCAGACTCCCTCGATCTCGCCGATCCGGCCTTACTCGTTCGTGCGCGCCGCGCGGCGCTTCGAGGTCGGCGGCACGGCGAACTATCCCGGCGCGGTCGGCCTCGCCGCGTCGCTCGAGATATTTCACGCGCTCGGCCAGGAGAACATCGCGGAGCATATCTTCGGCCTCACGGACCATCTGATCGCCGGCCTCGATGCGCTGGGCGTGCAAATCGTTTCGCCGCGGGCGAGAGAAAAACGCGCAGGCATCGTCACGTTTTCGCTCGGCGCGCCGGAGCAAAACGCGAGGCTAATGGACGAACTGCTGGCGCGAAGGATTCTCGTTTCCGTGCGCTACACGTCCAACATCGGCGGCGTGCGCGTTTCCTGCCATTTCTACAACCGTCGCGGCGACGTGGACGCGCTGCTCAACGCCGTGGACGAACACAGGAAACCGTAGCGTCCCCGTCACATGCGCGCCGAAACGCGCGCCACGATTTTTCCATCGTTCTCGCGAATCACCAGGACCAGGTGGTCGGTGAGCGGAACTCCCGCCGCGCCGACGGAGACCTCGAAGTTCCAGACGTAGCGGTCGGGCAAATTCGCGTCCGGGTCCTGCAGCCACGCGGGGCGAGGAATTTTCTGTGTGAAGGCGTTCACCGGCGTGACTTTTTCCGCCTTTCGCAGCGAAAAGCCCCGCTTCCAGTAAAAAGCCATCACCAGCGATTTCATTTCATCGGGCGTGAGGTATTTCCGCCCTTCGCCGGGCACGAAGTCCGGGCAGAGAAGGTCGCGGATCTGGACCTGCACCAGCACTTCGTCGGGGAAGGTCGTCAGGATCTCCTTGCCGCGGCGAAACTGGACGCCGTCGCGGGTGTTCACGCGTTTCAGCCCGGCGAAGAAACTCTCTGCCGTCAAGCGGCCGGCCACGCGGAAACACGGCCCTCCCGGGAATTCGCCGTCGGTCACGAACGGGACGCCGCGCTCGTACGCGTTTTCATCCTTCGCCGCCGGCACGCGAGAATGCGCAGGCAAAAAACAGAAAGCCAGCAGGGCGGCCATGGCGAGCGGTCTTACGGTCCAGGCGCGGGCGCCGCTCATGGTTTGGCCTCCGGCGCGGGCATCAGAAAAGTGATGTCGTCAACGGTGTAGGTGACTTTTCCCGCCGAGGCGGGCTTCGCGGCGACCTGGCCCGCGCGCACCGCGTCGAACGCGGCAACAAGACGCGGAAGCACGGACGGAGGCGCCACGGGAACGTTGTGCGCGCCGAGGACCAGCTTGACCTGCGGGGCGAGCTCGGCGAGGCGAACAATCGAGCGCCGGTACGCGGCGAAATCCGTTTCCGGACGAAAAAGCCAGATGGCCGCGGGGTAGTAGGTATCCCCGGTGAACAGCAGGCCGTTTTCGCGGTCGAGCAGGGATATCGCGTCGGGCGTGTGGCCCGGCGTGGCGATGATTTCCACGGTGCGCCCGCCGAGGTTGATCTTGAACCCGTCGCGCACGAAGGCGGAGATGCGCCAGGGCCGCGTGCGGTAGGTCTTCGGGTCGAAGTTCTTCGGCAGGTCGCCGCAGATCTCTCCCGCAGCGATCTCCGCCTGGGCGTCCTTGCTCGAGCCCCTGGCGTTGGCGCGGGTGAAGTCCGTGTCCATGCCGTACACGAACTCGAACTGCCAGTTGCCGCCGACGTGGTCGTCGTGGGTGTGCGAATTGACCACCACAATAGGACCCGAGGTGAGGTGGGAGACGGCCCTGCGGATGTTGCCGATGCCCATGCCGGTGTCGAAGAGCACGCTCTGCTTGCGCCCGCGAATTAGGTAGGAGATGACTTCCTCGGACTGGTGCGGCTCGTAGATGGCGAAAACGCCAGGCGCGACTTTGAAGACCTCGAACCAGGGATCGCCGACGTCCACGCGCTCAAGGGCCTGGTTTTCGGGATGGGGAAGCTTCTTGCACCATTCGGGCTTTTGCTCCTGCGGCGCGGTGTTCGGAGGAAACACGGAGGGCGCGGAGGTGCGGAGTCCGCGGAGGGAAGCCGCGGGGACGAGAAGCGCGGCGAGCCAAAAGGCCGCGATGCCGGCGCGTTTCATTTGGCAGGGGCCGCGAGGAAGATGGATTTGGGAATGGACATGTGGACGCCCTTATTGCCGTCAACGAGCTCGGTGATGGAGAGGTCCGCGGCGACGGAAGAAAGCATGTAGGCATCGTCGCGCGAGAGATGCTTTGTGGTCATCAGAAAATCAATCATTTCGCGGACCGCGAGCTTGGTGGCTTCGTTCAAGTCTTCGTGCAG
>DASPOW010000119.1:0-8765 GCA_035625855.1 Candidatus Methylomirabilota bacterium
ATAAAATTAGCCCTCAGCACGGCGAGTTTTTCCGGGCGATTTCAACGTAGCACACGCCTCCGAGACGGTCAAAGAAATTTGACGTGATTTTGCGCAATAGTGTTGTCTTTCCCTGCGGCCGCCGATGGTGCCGGGCGCTCAAATCGGCCCCAGCGCGCTGTGGTAGACTGCGTTCAAGGCGATGGAAAGAGCTTTCGACATCGGACTCGAGGCGCTGGCCGGCAAGGCGCCGGCCGGACAAGCAACGGCTTGCCCGGAGCGTCAGCACAGCACGTTTTTCATCGAGACGTTTGGCTGCCAGATGAACGAGCACGACACGGAAAAAGTCGCCGGTGTACTTCTTGCGCGCGGTTACCGGCAAGTGGATCGCCCCGAAGCGGCTTCCGTGCTCTTCTACAACACCTGCAGCATTCGCGAGAAGGCGGCGCAAAAGGTATTTTCGCGCCTGGGAGAGTTCCGCGGGCGGCCGGACGACGGCCGGATCATTGGAGTGCTGGGCTGCGTGGCGCAGCAGGAAGGCGAGAAGATTTTCGAGCGCGCGCCGTGGGTGAGCCTGGTGTGCGGGTCGGCGAGTTACCGCAAGCTGCCGGGATTGCTGGATGAACTTGAGGCGGGCAACCGCCGGGTCACGGGGCTGGACACGGATACGGACGAGACCTTCGAAACCGTAGTCACCCGGCGCTACAACCCGCTGCGCGCCTATCTGACAATCATCGAAGGCTGCGACAAGGCGTGCAGCTACTGCGTTGTGCCGTTCACGCGCGGGCCCGAGCGCAGCCGCACCAGCGAATCCGTTCTAAGAGAAGTAAGGCAACTCGCGGACGCGGGGTATACCGAAGTGCAGCTTCTGGGACAGACGGTGAACTCGTACCAGGATCCGTCCCCGCGGCGGCTGCGATTCTCCGATTTGCTGCTCGCGGTTGCGGGCGTTCCCGGGATCCGTCGCGTCCGCTTCACCACCTCGCACCCGCGCGACTTCACCCGCGACATCGTGGAGGCAATCGACGCAGAGCCGGCCCTTTGCGAACACGTGCACCTGCCGGTGCAATCGGGATCTTCGCGCATCCTGCGCGAGATGCAGAGGACCTACACGCGCGAGGAGTACCTGGAAAAGATCGCCATGATTCGCGGCGCGCGGCGCGCCATCAGCATCACGACGGACATCATCGTGGGTTTCCCGGGAGAATCGGAGGCGGACTTCGAGGAAACGTTGAGCCTCATGGAGGAGGTCCGCTACGAGGGGGCTTTCACGTTCAAGTATTCGCCGCGACCGAATACTCCGGCGCTCTCCATGGCCGACCCCATCCCGGAGGAGGAGAAGGGGCGACGCCTGGCCGTGCTGCAGGAGCGGCAGCGAGTCATCCAGACGGCGAGGAACGAGGCCCTGGTAGGGGACACCCTGGAAGTGCTCGTGGAAGGAAAATCACGCAGGGAGACTCAGTGGACCGGTCATGCATCCAACAATCGAGTGGTGAATTTCACTTCGCCCGCGCATGGCCTTCTGGGACAATACGTCCGGGTGCGGGTGACCAGCGCGGGTCCGAACAGCCTGGTCGGCGAGCACGCGGACGTGCCGCCGGCGGAACCGGTTGCGGACGCCCAGGGCGGTTTCTCTTAGGGAGGATGCAGGCTCCAGCGGTCGCCGGGGAGGGCTCGATGGAAGTCGAAATGAAGATTCGCAGCCTGATGATGGATCCGGTGATGAACACACCGATTGTGGTGTTGAAGGACGTGGCCGGCAACACCGTCCTGCCCATCTGGGTCGGTGTCTACGAAGCCAACGCCATCGCCCTGGAAATCCAGAAAGTGCAGATGCCGCGGCCGATGACCCACGACTTGCTGCGCAACGTCCTGCTCGGGCTCGACGTGCGCGTGCAGAAGGTCGTAGTGAACGACCTGAAAGAAGACACCTTCTACGCGATGATTTGGGTGGAGCGGGACGGCCAGATAATGAGCATTGACTCGCGGCCGAGCGACGCCCTGGCCCTGGCGCTGCGCGTGGATTGCCCCATCTTCGTCGAAGAAGAAGTGCTGAAGAACTCGAAGGTGTCCAGCGCGTTTTCCGAAGAGCACAACGCGGAGCAGCTTCGCGACTGGCTGGAGGGTCTCTCGGACGAGGACCTGGGCCACTACAAGATGTAGCTGCCGGTCAGCCCGGCGCGCGCAGGCGGCGCATCGTCCGCTGCCAAATCCACAGTAACACGCAGCCGATCAGGATCAGCGCCAGGCTGAGGCCCGTCCACAACCCCGCCGCCCCCCAGCCGCGTCCGAAACAAAGATAAGCTCCCAGCGGCAGGCCAATCAGCCAGTACATCGTGAAGTGACAGATCATCGGGGTGCGCGTGTCTCCCACGCCGCGAAGCGCTCCCGTCGCCACGGTCTGAATACCGTCGAAGAGCTGGAAAGCGGCGCCAACGGCGAGCAGAGTGACAGCGCTTTGAATGACGACGGGATCCGGGGTGTAGGCGCGGGCAATCCAGCGCGGGAAAACCAACAGGGCCACCGCGGCAAGGCTCATGAAGGCGGCGCCCAGAGCAATCGCCGTGGCGCCGGAGTCCGAAGCCGCGGCCAGGTCTTTTCGGCCAATGGCCTGGCCGACGCGCACCGCTGCGGCGGACGAGACTCCCAGCGGAACCATGTAAGTCAGCGCGACGGTGTTCAACGCGATCTGGTGACTTGCAAGCGGCACCGCGCCCAGCCGCCCAATCAAAGCCGCCGCCAGCGCAAAGACAGCGATTTCCGCGCTAATCTGGAGCGCTGCCGGCACACCCAGGGCGAGCAACCGGCGAATCCGCCGAAGGTCCACGTCCACCGGGGTTCTGAGGAGTTCGGTGCGGTGCTTGCGGTCGTACCAGAGCAAGTAGCCGATGAGAATCCCGGCCATGTACACGCGCGCAATCGTCGTGGACCAGCCCGAGCCGGCCACGCCCATGGCCGGAGCTCCCCACTTGCCGTAAATCAGGATCCAGTTGCACACGGCGTTTACGACATTCGCGGTGATCAAGGCAAACGCAACCGGACGCACAAGGTTCATGGCCTGGAGGCACCTGCGCACCGCAAAGTAAAGGAGCAACGGAAACAGGCCGATGGCCAGGGCTTTCATGTAGGGAATCGCCGAAGCGGTCACCGAGGGCTCCACGCCCAGGGCCTGCAGCAAGGGCGCGACAAACCAGACCGGCGCTATGAGTACCGGCGTCATCGCAGCGCTCAGGTAGATGCTGTTCAGAAGCGAGCGGTGGCAATCCTCGCGCTGGCCCGCCCCGAAGGCCTGGGAAACCAGCGTATCCAGGCCCATCAGGACTCCCGCTCCGAACAGCGCCAAAGTGTGGAACAGAATGGAGCCAAGGCTCACGGCTCCGATGGCGACAGCGCTGTCCCGGAGCCGCCCGACCATCATCGTGTCCACGATGGCCATGGCCATCCAGCCCAATTCGGCCAGCACCAGGGGCAAAGCCAGCTGCATCGTGGGGCGCAATTCGGCGCGGATTGTCCGCCAGAGGATCATGCGAGTGGCAGATAGTTTACGAAGGGAAGCGCTTGGGGAAAAGCCAGTTCGGCGCGGCGGGCGGTACTCCCGGTGGGCGCCGGGTAGTACTTTTCCTAGTCCCGCCGTTCCATTGCCCGCATGCATTTCGGGCATCTATGCTCGCTGATGCGCAAACTGCAAGAGAACGCCGGAGCGTTTCAGATGATATGCGCTTCACCGCGCCGGCCGACGTGAAGGGGATATGTTACGAGAGGAACCAAAGTGGCTCGCCTCGACGGCTGAGCCCGAACACGCCGCGGCCGGGGACTACCTAAGGTCGGAAACCCGGCTGAATTCCCGCGTTCCCATCATTCTGGAACCCCTCGAAGGCGAGCAGCGGGACCGCATGGAGTCCAAGACCGTGGACGTGAGCCCGAGGGGTTGCCTCATCCTGCTCCCCGGCCGTTTTTCCGTCGGCCAGGCGTTTCGCTTGACGAACCGAGTGAACCAGCAAAGCACGGAAGCTCAAGTGAGCTGGCGAGGCCAGCAAACGCCGAAGGGCTGGGAATACGGGATGGAACTGCTGGAGCCCCCGGCGGACTTCTGGGCTGTCGAGTTCTGACCATTCCCGGCCGCCTGCGGGCGTGCTAAGCGCCTCCACTTTTCCCTTGCGTTAAAGCTCCCGCCTTCCGTACATTAAACTAGCACTGGGGGCAGTTCTGCCTGGAACACCCACATATTGGCGCGGGGTTGCCGGACAACGGAGAGTGACGTGAGTCCGCGTGCGGCGGCAGGAGGTCTATGACTGCCATCATAACGGTTGCCAATCAGAAAGGCGGCGTTGGCAAAACAACCACAGCCATCAACCTCGCCGCCGCCATCGCCCGCCGCGGCAAGAAAACCCTCCTGATCGACCTCGACCCACAGGCCAACACCACCATCGCCTTCTTCGATCCCGGAGAGTTTGCTCTGTCCATGTTCGATGTGCTGAGCGACGCGCGCGCGGAGATGTCCAAAGTGATCCGGGCGACGAAAGAAGAGAACCTTTCCCTGGCGCCGGGGCGGCTGGCCCTGGCCAAACTCGAGCAGGTTCTGGCGGGACACTTCGACGCGCCTTACAAGCTGAAAGACGCGCTCATGCCGGTTCAGAAGGATTTCGATTACGTCCTGCTGGACACGCCGCCTTCGCTCGGGATTCTCACGGTCAACGCCATGGTGGCTTCGACGCACCTGGTGGTTCCGATCCAGGCCGCGTATTTCGCGATTGAGGGCACCGACGATCTGCTCGAGACCTACGAACGCATTCGCGCGCGTCCCAACCCCGAATTGAAAGTGCTCGGCGTGGCCATCACGCTGTTCGACAAGCGCACCAACATTTCCCGCGACACCCATGAGCAAATCCGCTCGGTGTTCGGCGAAGTGCTTTTCAAGACGCGCATAACCAAGAACGTGCGGCTGGAAGAAAGCCCCGCCTACAAGGAGACGATTTTTGCCTACGCGCCCAAATCCCCGGGCGCAGCCGAATATAAGAAGCTCGCAGCGGAGGTGATGCATCGTGTTGAAGAAGACAGGGTTGCCCGTCACGCTGAAGATGCGGCATGACGCGCACTACATCGAATCGCTGACCACCTTTAGCGGGGCCGCCGTCGGGCGCATGATTCCGGTGGAGAAGATCCGTCCGAATCCGGATCAGCCGCGCAAGCTGCTGGGCGACTTGCGCGAACTGACGGAATCGATCCGCGAGAAGGGCGTGCTGGAGCCGCTCCTGGTGCGTTACGTTCCGCGCGACGAGTGCTACTACATTATCTCCGGGGAGCGCAGGTATCACGCGGCGCGCGCGGCGTCGCTGCGCGAGGTGCCGTGCATCGAGAAAATCGCCGACGACGCGGAAACACTGGAACTGGCGCTCATCGAAAACATCCAGCGCAAGGACCTCACGCCGTTCGAGGAGGCCGACGGCCTGCACCGCCTGGCGACCCAGTTCGAATACACCCACGAAGACGTGGCCAAAAAAATCGGCCGGGCGCGGTCGTCGGTGACGGAAACGCTGACGCTGCGGGGCATTCCGGACTCGTTGCGCAAGAAATGCCTGGAGCGGGGGGTTCTCTCCAAGTCGCTCCTGCTGCAGATTGCCCGGCAGCCCACCGAGAAGAAGATGAACGAGATGTTCCAGCGAATTCTCCACGGCGGGTTGACGCGCGACGAGGCGCGCCGGGAACGCCGCGAGGAGCAGCAAACCGGGCCGCGGCCGCAACCCTTCATCTTCCAGTTCGAGCCGGAAGGGGCCGAATTCAAGCTGCGTATCCAGTTCCGCAAGAGCCACGTCTCGCGCCAGGAGCTGGTCGATACGCTGCGCGACATCCTTGCCTCGCTCGAGCATTCTTCCGAGAGCGACGCGGCCGACACTGCCGTCGCATAGCTTCCCGGTTTGCCCGGCCGGCGACATGCGGGTTGATTGCCGCCATGCTTGAGCTTTCCCCTCGCCAGATGAAGATCGTGGAGCGGCTCTTCGGCGCCGGGTTTCGCCACATGAACATCCCGGTGTACGAGAACGCCTTGTGCGTTCGGCGCGGAGATTGCGCCGCGGTGCTCGGTTCGGAAAAAGGAGGCGGCCTGTGCTTGCAGGCGCCGCCCGTGTGGGTGGTCGAGGGTAATCTCGGCGCGCGCATTCGCCGCGGCGAACGCGAGGTCTTCGTGTGGAAAAAGATGGAACTGGAGGCTACCCCCGCGCGCAACGCGGAGTTGCAGACCTTCGAACGGGATCTGTTGCGACTCCTGCAGGAGCCTTCCGGGAGCTAGCGCCGCGAATTGCAATTCGCGGTCGCCCCCGGCAAACTGGTCGGCGATGAATTCCTACGACGTGATTTGCATCGGCGCAGGGCCGACGGGGCTGGCCTCGGCCATCGAAGTGCGCCGCGCCGGAATGAAGCCCCTGGTCATCGACAAAGGCTGCCTCTGCAATTCGCTGTACCACTACCCGGTCAACATGGTGTTTTTCACGACCCCGGAGCTGCTGGAGATCGGAGACGTGCCGCTGACGTGCGCCGGTGAAAAGCCCACCCGGCAGGAGGCGCTGAAGTATTACCGCAAGACGGCGGAATTCTATGGACTGGAGCTGCGCCTCTATGAGCGCGTGGAGCGGGTGGAAGGGCAGGACGGCAGATTCACGGTTGTGACGCGAGGAGAAACGGGCGCGGAAGAGAAGTATCGCGCCAAGAAAATCGTTGTGGACACCGGCTACTACGACCTGCCGAATCTGCTGGGAGTGCCGGGGGAGAACCTGCCGCATGTGTCGCACTACTATTCGGAGGCGCATCAGTTGTGGAGCCAGGATGTCGTGGTCATCGGAGGCAAGAACTCCGCCGCGGAGGCGGCCCTGGATCTGTTTCGAAGCGGCGCGCGCGTAACGCTGGTGCACCGGCGCGCGGAACTGGGCAGCAGCATCAAGTACTGGGTGCGGCCGGACATCGAAAACCGCATCGCGGCGAACGAAGTTCGCGCGATGTTCGAGACGCGCGTGGTGTGCATCGAGGCGGATCACGTCGTGGTCGAAAACGGGGCAGGGAAGCGGGGGCTGCCGGCGCGGCGCGTGTTTGCGCTGACCGGGTACCATCCGGACTTCGAATTCCTGGAGAAACTCGGGGTGCGGCTGGACCCCGAATCGCACAAGCCGGCTTACGACCCGGAAACGCTGGAGAGCAATGTTCCGGGGATGCATCTCGCCGGGGTGGTCATCGGCGGAAAGCACACCAGCGAAATCTTCATCGAGAACGGCCGCTTCCACGGCAAGCAAATCGCGAAGGCGCTGAAAATGTAGGCCAAACGGCCGCGCAGGAGTCGTGGCGAAAGCGTTTGATGTTAGACTGAAGCGGGATTGAGGAATCGATGGCGTCCGTTCTGCGCGAAGTCGGTGAGACGTTTGCCACGCTGGCCAAGGGCTTCAGCGTGACGTTCAAGAACCTGCTGCGCAAGCCGGTCACGGAAAACTATCCCTACGAGCCGGTCCATTTTCTGCCCCGCTACCGCGGAATCCATGTGCTGCACCGCGACGAAAACGGACTGGAGAAATGCGTGGGCTGTTTTCTCTGCGCCGCGGCGTGCCCCGCGAACTGCATTTACATCGAGGCCGCTGAGAATACCGACGCCCGGCGGATTTCGGCGGGCGAACGCTACGCCAAGGTATACAACATCGACTATTCGCGGTGCATTTTTTGCGGGTATTGCGTCGAAGCCTGCCCCACCGACGCAATCACCCACGGCCACGGTTTTGAGCTCGCCACCTACGACATCAATTCACTGATCTACCGCAAAGAGCAACTCCTCGAGAAATCCGCGAGAGCGAAGACTGCCTGAAGCGCCCGCCGCGCTGAGGGTTTTGCATCTCCGCGCCGTAGTGTCCAAGTAAAGCTAAGAAATCAAGGACACGGAACGCCGGGGTTTCTCGCATGGCAGACGCGACGCAGGGCGCACGCAACGGCAGAATCAGCGGACGAAACATTTCCACAAAAAACACTCCGTGCGCCGGAGCAACGCGGCTTGGCGCGCGGCCGAATCCGGCGGGCGCGGCACCGCGGTACTCTGCGCAAATCCCGGCAGGGGAGAGTTCGTTCCTTTCGCTTCTTGTGTTTCCCCTGGAAGAACGCTGCGCGCTATGCATCCGGGCGCGGAATCAATCCTTCCCCGGAAATATTATCGGACTCTTCCGCGTCCTGCCGCGGCGCTCCGCAGCCCTCGCAGATGTTACCGGCGCGGCGCTGCTCGATAAGCCAGCGCGCCATTTGCGCGGAAGCGGCCTCGTTCACCCACAGATCGAGGAGTTCCACGATCTCCCGGCGCAAATTCGCGGAGAGGTTGAGGCGCGACAACTCGAAATTCTGAAGCGAGGTCGGGCTCGCGGAGAAAAGAAAGTCCCAAGGAGGCTCGGAACGCACACGGGCCAAGGTGTCTCCTCCCCTGTCCGATGCGCATATATATATGCATCAGTAATACACGTCAAGGTAAACCAAGGAGTACCGCGCTGTGGAAACCTGTGCAAAAAACGGCCTGCCCGGCTCCGTGACACCCATCACCGCGTGCAGCGCCTGTGCCGGCGACTACGAGAACCCGGACGCGACGGCGCCGCCCCTCGACGGCGAGGAGGTGTTGGGCCCGGACGCGCCCGCTTGCGACGCCTCGGATTTGACGCGCGAGGCAGGGAACGGCGTCGCGCCCGCATAACGCCGCGCGAAGGAGCACCGCGTCCGCGCGGGTATGCGCTGGCGCTCGCCGCGTGCCGGATTGCTTGCCAGGGAGGGGAACC
>DASPOW010000120.1:0-11931 GCA_035625855.1 Candidatus Methylomirabilota bacterium
ATTTCACCGAGCCTCCCCCGCGCTACACCGAAGCGACGCTGGTCAAGGTACTCGAAGAGAAAGGCATCGGCCGCCCCTCCACCTACGCCTCCATCATCTCCACCATCGTCGAACGCGAATACGTCACCAAGGACCAGGGGCGCTTCACCCCGACCATGCTTGGCGAGCGCGTGACCTCTCTCCTCGTGAAAAGCTTCGAGGACATCTTCGACGTCACCTTCACCGCCCGTCTCGAAGAAGAACTCGACGAAATCGAGGAAGGCAAGCTGCCCTGGCGCCAGTCCGTCCGCGAATTTTGGGAAAAGTTCGAGCTGGACCTCGACAAGGCCGACGGCGAGATGCAGTCGTACAAGGCCGGCATCCCCACCGGCCTGAAATGCGAGAAGTGCGGTCAGGGCGAACTGCTCGAGCGCATCTCCCGCCACGGATTCTTCCTCGGCTGCTCGCGTTATCCCGACTGCGACTTCACTCAGGATCTGTCGCCCGAAGCCGGCAGCGAGGAAGACGAAAGCGAAAGTCCCGTCCAGTATTGCGAGAATTGCGGCAAGGAGATGGCCATCAAGCGCGGCCGCTGGGGGCCCTTCCTCGCCTGCACCGGCTATCCCGATTGCAAGACCACCCGGCGTCTTGTACACGGCACTCGCAAGGCCCGCGTCCCGGACGAACCCCTCGACGAAAAATGCCCGGACTGCGGCTCCGGCCTCGTGAAAAAGCACGGCCGCTACGGCGAATTCATCGGCTGCTCCGCGTATCCGAAATGCAAGTACACCCGGCCCATCACGCTCGGCATCAAGTGCCCGAAATGCCGCACCGGCGAGTTCGTCCGCCGCGGCAGCGCCGGCAAGGGAGGCCGCGGGCGCATGCGCGTCTTCTACGGCTGCTCGCGCTACCCCGAGTGCGACTTCACCACGCCCCACGAGCCGATTGCCGAACGCTGCCCGAAGTGCGGCGCCGACTTCATCGTCGAAAAGCGCTCCAAGAAGGGCAACAGCCGCGCCTGCCTCAAGGAAGGCTGCAACTGGGAAGTGGAGCTTCCTCCCGCCCAGCCCCAGCCGGAAGAGGCCGTGGTTCCCATCGGGTCCAAGGCGTAGGCAGCAGCATGGTCCAGCGCGGCACGTCCGCCAGCGGGTCGCTCAGCAAAACGATCCAGCGGTTCTTGGACTACCTCCGCTCCGTGCGCAACTCCTCTCCGCTCACCATTCTTCACTACGGAAGGGACCTCGCTCAGTTCGTCCAGTTTCTTTCCCCTCCCGGTGCCGAACCGCCCGCCCTGAACGGCGTCAGGCACCAGGTCATCCGCGAATTCGTCGTTCATCTCCACGACCGGCATCTCGCCAAGAGCTCCATCGCGCGCAAGCTCGCGGCGCTGCGCTCCTTCTTCAAGTTCGCCGTTCGCGAAGGGCTCCTCAGCGAAAGCCCCGCGCGCCTCGTTCCCGCGCCGAAGCTTCCCAGGCGCGTTCCTTCCGTGCTTTCCGCCGAGGAAATCAATCTCTTTCTCAACGAGCTTTCCCGTATGCATGCCGCCGCGGCTCCGCTCTTACCGGCCCCGGAAGACCCTTCACGCCCCGCCCGCCGCCCCGGCGACTCCGCGCTCTTTCTTCGCCGCGACCGCGCCCTGCTCGAACTCCTTTACGCCGCGGGCCTGCGCGTCAGTGAATTGACCGGGCTGAACCTCGCCGACATCGACCGCAAAGAGCGCATCCTCCGCGTCCGTGGCAAGGGCAACAAGGAGCGCATCGTTCCCTACGGCTCCAAGGCCCAGGAAGCCCTGCAAGCCTACTGGCCGCTGCGCGATGCCCTTCTCCTCGAATCAAAGCCCGCCCGCGCCCGCCGCGCCGCGGAGCCCCCCAACGCCGAGCCGGTCTTTCTGAATTACGCCGGCGGCCGCCTCACTCAGCGCTCCGTCGGCCGCATCCTCAAGAAGTACCTCCGCCTGGTCAACGTCAACTGGGACCTTCATCCGCACTCCCTGCGCCACGCCTTCGCCACGCATCTCCTTGCCGACGGCGCCGATCTCCGCGCCATTCAAGAGCTGCTCGGCCACCAGTCGCTTTCCACCACGCAGAAATACACCCACGCCTCCATCCGCCAGTTGATGGAGGTTTACGACAAGGCTCATCCCCACGCCTGATTCCGTTGGCCCTCTGGCCGCGTACGCCCCCCGCTACGTTCGCCCGCCCGTCATTCTGAGCGAAGCGAAGAATCTCTCTGCGGTTTTCTGCTCGTGCAAAAAAAAAGAACGCGGCGGCCGAAGCCGCCGCGTTCCGTTTCTGCTCTTCGCTGAGTCTTAGAACTTCACGCGCACGCCCAGCTGAATTTGCCGGGGCGTGTAGAGGAAGTTGCTGTTGTTCGTGCCGGTGACGCTGCCGAACAGCGGCGCAAACGCCGCCGCTGTGTTCACGTTGAAGTTCAGGCACGGTGCCGCGCCGGTGCACGTCACGGTGCCCGTCGGAGTGGTCACGTTCGAAGTCGAGATGCTGTACCCCGTCGTGTTCACCGCCATCACGTTCTGTTTGTTCGGGATGTTGAAAAAGTCCGCCATCAATTCGAGGCCGTAACGCTCTTTGAACGTGAACGTCTTCGAGATGCGGCTGTCGAACGCCAGCAGGTGCGGCATCCGGAAGCTGTTTACGCCGAGCACGTCGATGCGGTTCGTGCCCCCGGATCCGTTGATGCCCGTGCTGATCCCGCCGGGCGCGTTGCCGCTCACCGCCAGCGTATAAGGCAGGCCATTCTGCACCTGCAGGATCGGAGACAGCTCCCAGCCATTCGCAAAATATCCCGCCCATCCATTCACCTTCCACGGCGAGGTCATCACCGCGTTCATCACGAACCGGTTCGGCACGTCATAGATCGAATTGCCCCGTTCCGGCGTGATTGTATTCGGGAACAGCAGGAAGTTCGTGCCCGTGAACGTCGTCTGGTTTTGCCCGAAGTCATACGCATGCGACCACGTATAGCTGGCCATGAACTGCACGTTGTGGCTCATCCGGTGGTTCATCTGGATCGCCAGCGCGTGATAGCTGCTGTTGATTCCGCTGAACACATCCGTCATCGCGGCAAAGTTGGCGTTCGGCCGGCCCCGGAACAGCACGGTCGAATACGTCGCACCGCCCAGCGGCCCGCCGTTCGTGATTTTGTAGGTCACCGTGCTGGGTGCCGTCGCAGCCGTGCAGCCGGCTTGCGTGCCGTTGAGGCAAATGTTGGTGTCGACGAAGTCCGGCAGTTCGCGGCCCAGGCTCCCCAGGTAGCTCACCGAAATCACCGTGCCCCATCCCAGGTCGTGTTCCAGCGTCAGGTCCATCTGGTGGATCTGCGGATCCTGGAAGTTCGGATCGAAAAACACGATGTTCGGCTTCGCGCCCGCGCACCCCGGCGGGGCCGCCAGGATCTGCGGGAATGCCGGAGCGCACGGCGCAGCCGTGGCGCTCGATGTGGACAGCGAGAAGAACAGCTGGCTGCCGGGGGTTCCTGTCGTCGTGAGCGCGCTGAAAATCGTCGAATTGATCACGCGGCCGTAGTAAATGCCGTAGCCGCCTCGCAGCACCGTCTTTCCGCTGCCGAAGATGTCCCAGGCGAAGCCCACCCGCGGACCGAGGTTGTTCTTGTCCCCGTTGAAAGTCCCCGTTTGCGGAGCCAATGGATTCACCAGGTTTGAGAAGGGCGACGGCAGTTGCTCGTATTCATAACGCAGCCCCAGGGAAAGGGTCAACCGGCGCAGAATCTTCCAGTCGTCCTGCACGAAGAACGCGTAGTCGTTCGTCGTGAATTCAAACCCCAGCGGGCCGATGGCCTGGCTGTAGCTCGAGTAACACGGAACCGCCAGCGCTCCCAGCGTGCAGGAGTTCTGCTTGTTCAAGTCGGAAAAATAGTTCAGCAGGCTGCTGTAGCTGAAGCTGCCGTATTGGCTCGAAAGGTTCAGGGAAAGATCGTCCACGTGGCTGAAGTCGATTCCGTACTTGATCGTGTGCTTCCCGTGGGTCCACGTCATCGTGTCGGCGATTTGCATTCTGGACTCATCCGGGAACGCCGGCCGCTGCAGGAACGTCGGAACGCCGAAGGTAAAGCCGTTGGTGATGCTCACCGAAGGCGGCAGCCCCAGCGGATTGGTGTACGCCGGCAGCGGCGCCGCCGCGTTGACCAGGGTGTTCTGCTCGTAGGGCGACGGCGGCTGCGTGAACTCGAATTCGAAGTCGCGCCCGTACTGGAAGCGCACTTCGTTGAGGAAATTGTTGGTGATCACCGTATCCAGCTTGGCCACGCCCCAGGTGTCCTTCACGAAGTCGTTCCCGAAGCTGGCGATTCCGCGCGTGACCGCGGCTTGCGTCTGGATGCCCGCCGGCGAGTTCCAGCGCATCCGATTGAACGAAAACGACGCGTGGTTCCTGGAATTGATCGCCCAGTCGAGTTTCGGGTAGAGGATGTACTGTTGGCCCGTGCGCGGCACCAGCCCCAGGTCCGTGTTCAGCGCGGCCAGGTCCGTGTTGTAGATCGTCGTTGCCTGCGCCGTGCTCACTCCCAATCGAGTGGCCAGGGTGCTGAGGGTCGCGGCCGAAGGCGCGGCGAAGAACGCGTTCGGGTTGCTCGTTACCGCCACGCCCGGGAAGTTGTGGTCGTACCAGTCGAAAGCCACGAACCAGAACAGCTTGTCCTTGATCGCCGGGCCGCCTACGCCGAACCCGGCCATCTTCCGCCAGTCCGTCGGTTTGAACGGCTGGCTCGCGAATCCTCCCGCCCCGTTCGGCACGTTGATCTGCGTGAATTCGTTGAATGCTCCGATGTCGTTGTCGCGATCGTAGAAGTAGCCTTCCCCGTGGATCGCGTTCGTGCCGCTCTTCGTCACCGTGTTTACCACGCCGCCCGCGGACCTGCCGTACTCCGCGGAGTAATTCGACGTGTTTACCTGGAACTCCTGCACCGCTTCTTTCGGCGTCGAATAGCCGACGCGCGTGCGCCCGCGTTCCTCGGAGAAAAACGCCTGGTTGTTGTCCGCCCCGTCCACCGTGTTGTTGTTCAGCAGCGTGCTGATGCCCCTGAAGCTCAGCAGCCCGAAGGCGTTCGAGTCGCTCACCACCCCCGGCGTCAACAGCGCGAAGTTCGACCACCGCCCGCCGTTGATCGGCAGGTTCGCGATCGCTGTCTGGTCCATCGTCGGCGCAAAGTCCGGCGTGTCGTAGTTGATCTGCGGAGCTTCCGCGCTCACTTCCACGGTCGCCGATGCGCCGCTCACCGCCAGCTTCGGTGAAACCTCTGTCGTGCTTCCTACCTGCACGATCACTCTCTCCGCCTTGTAGTCCGCGAAGCCCGTCGCCTTGATCGTCAGCGTGTACGTTCCCGGCGGCACAAGGTTGATGCGGTAGTAGCCGGAGCTGTCTGTCGTCGTCGTGAACTCCTGGTTCGTTCCATTATTCCGTGCCGACACATTCGCCCCGGAAACCACCGCGCCGCTGGGATCCGTCACCGTTCCCGCGATCGCACCTTCCGTCGTGGACTGCGCCCACGCCGCTTGCGCCGTCAGCAGCAGCGCCAAACACACAATCGCCCCAAACACAAATCGTGAATTCATTGACTTCATCTGTGAAGCCTCCTCCGAATTCTCAGAAAAAACGGGGTGTCCGTACGCGAAATCCCAGAAGAAAAGCCTCGTCACCAGGCGACTTCTTCGGTTCCGGAGCCACCCCGGTCCGGACTCCCATAAAAATTTTGAACTTGAGTATAGTCTCCGAGAGGAATGTTGCAAGCCCTTAAAAGTACCGTTACGTCTGGAAAAATCGGACCCCTACGCTCATTCCTCGGGAGTCCCCCGCAGGCCCCGCCTCCTTGACATCTTGGGCTCCAGAGCCTATTCCTTTCCTTTCATTCTCTTAGCCGAACATGACCCGCTGCCGCCCTTCAAGCCGACTGCCCCTGCCAATTTCTTGCCTCGCTTTCCTCCTTCTTTTTTCCACAGGTGCTCCCCTGGCTCTTGCTCAGGACAACTACGAAATCCAGGTCTACAGCTACGACACGGTCCAGCCCCGCCACACCATGCTCGAGCTTCACAGCAACTTCACCTTTATGGGCTCCAAGACCGTGCAGGATGGCCTTCTCCCCACCGAACACGCCTTCCACGAAACGCTCGAGATTACTCACGGTTTCACTCCGTGGTTCGAAACCGGCTTTTACATTTTCACTTCGGCGCGCGGCGGCGACGGCTGGGACTTTGTCGGCAGCCACATCCGCCCGCGCTTCCGTGTGCCCGAGTCGTGGCACTGGCCCGTGGGCGTCAGTCTCTCCAACGAAATCGGTTACCAGCGCCGGCAATTCTCGCCCGACACGTGGACTTGGGAGATTCGGCCCATCGTGGACAAGCAGCTCGGCCGCTGGTATCTCTCCTTCAACCCGACCTTCGACCGCTCTTTCCACGGCGAAAGCGCTTCGCGCGGCTTCGAGTTCTCGCCCAACTTCAAAATCGGATTCGACTTCACGAAAAAAATTTCCGCCGGGTTGGAATACTACGGCGCGCTGGGCCCGGTCGCGGGATTCGATCCCGTCCGCGACCAGGAGCATCAGGTTTTCCCTGTCGTGGATCTCAACGTGTCGCCCAAGTGGGAGATCAACTTCGGGGTCGGTGTCGGCGTCACGCGCTCCACCGATCACCTCATCGCCAAAATGATTCTCGGTTACCGGTTCGACTTTTGATGGCTCGGCTTAAGCCAGGAATTGCCCGAGCGCGTTGCTGAACTCCTCCGCCGCGGCCGATTCGGCGTGAGGGCAATGCCTTCCTTGCTCGATGAAATGCAGCGTGCTGCCGCGCACGGATTTCGCCGCCGTTTCGATTTCCCCTGGCTCCGTTCGCGGATCTTGCCGGCCATGGAGGAACAGCGTCCGCACCGCCAGGCGGCCCAACTGCCCGCCATACAAATCCTCATGCGGCTTTGCGCTCGCCCCGATGCGCGTCCAGACGTCCGCGTTTCTCTGCACGACCTCCCGCCACCGCTCCTCGCCGTGGTCTGCCGCCAGTTTCTGCTGCGATCGCTCTCCGAGCACTCCCGCGTCAACGGCCAGCCGCCCGAAGAACTCCTCCGAGGCGGGCTTGTTCTTGTAGAAATGCAGCGCCTCGAGCACAATCGCCGCGCAGCGTTCCGCCCACGCCAGCCCCATCGTCGCCGCAATGACCGCGCCGTCGCTGTGTCCCCACAACACGCATCTCTCGATTCCCATTGCATCGAGAAACAATCGCGTCTCTTCCGCAGCGAGACGGTGAAAACCTGTGGGCAGCGCTCCAACGACGCGCGAAGACTGCCCGTACCCCGATCGGTCCGGAATCACGAACCGGTAACGCTGGCCGTGCGCCGCAACCTGCCGGTTAATGGGGTAGTAGCCGTAGCCCCACCCGCCGTGCAGAAACACGACCGGAACATCCCGCGCCCCTTTGGCGCGTCCCCCTTCGCGAAAGTGAATTCGCACCGGGCTCGCTCCCGGCGCGAGCGGCGACTCCTTCAGCTCGACGAATCCCAACGTGTTCCTCTCGTATCGGCTTCCTTCGCGGCACTCATCCTACACAACAACGGCAGGTCTCTGATGTATACTCGCGCCCCGCGGCGACACTGAACCGCGGCGCCCGCCCGCCAAAAACCTTTGCCGCGGCAACAGCGTCTTGCTAGCTGAATCCCAGGAGGCGCGCATGCTCCGTCTCGCACGTTTCGCGGTCGTTTCCTTCGTCTCGTTTTTCCTCGCCGTTTGCGTCGCCGCGGCGGATTCCCCGCAGATTCTTGCCCAGCATCCCACCATCAGCGCGACGCAGATCGTCTTCGCTTACGCCGGCGACCTCTGGACCGTGCCGCGCGAAGGCGGCGTCGCCAAGCGCCTTACCGCGGGCATCGGCGTGAAATCGCGCCCGGTCTTTTCTCCCGATGGCTCCGAAATCGCTTTCACCGCCGATTACGAGGGCAACGCCGACGTTTACATCATTCCCGCTGCGGGAGGCGTGCCCCGCCGCCTCACCTATCACCCCGGCGCCGATCAGGTCGTTGCCTGGACGCGCGACGGCAAGAATGTCCTCTTCGCCTCCAGCCGCAGCAGCAACGCCGGTTACAACCGGCTCTTCGTCATCTCCCGTGACGGCGGTTTCGCTACGGCGCTGCCTTTACCCATCGCTGCCGAGGGAGATTACTCGCCGGACGGCAAGCAACTCGCCTACGTCCCGCTCGACCACGCCTTTGAGATCTGGAAACGCTACGCGGGCGGGCGCACCTCCCCCGTCTGGATTGCCCAGCTCTCCGATTCGAGCGTCGTGAAAGTCCCCCGCGAAAACTCCAACGACTTCAATCCCATTTGGATTGACCATCGCGTCTTCTTCATTTCCGACCGCAACGGCCCGATGTCTCTTTTCAGCTACGACACTCGCTCCAAGAGCGTCACGCAGGTTCTGAAGAACACCGGCTTCGATTTCAAGTATGCCAGCGCCGGCCCGGGCGCCATTGTCATCGAGCAGTTCGGCGCCGTCCTCCTCTACGATCTTGCTTCCGGCCAGGCGCACAAGGTGGAGATTCGCATCCAGGACGAGCTCCCCGAAACGCGTCCGCACTATCTGAACGTCGCGGGCCGCATTGAGAACGCGGACATTTCCCCCACCGGACAGCGCGCCGTCTTCGAAGCTCGCGGCGAAATCCTCACTGTGCCCGCCGAAAAGGGCGACATCCGCAACCTCACCAGCTCACCCGGCGTCAACGAGCGCAGCCCCGCATGGTCTCCCAATGGCGCCAGGATCGCCTACTTCTCCGACGAGTCCGGCGAATACGCCCTGCACATCAAGGATCAGAACGGTCTCGGCGAAGTACTTAAGATCGACCTCGGCACACCGCCGTCGTTTTTCTACTCGCCCACCTGGTCGCCCGACGGCGCGAAAATCCTCTACGCCGACAAGCGCCTCAATCTGTGGTACGTGGACCTCGCCAGGAAGACGCCGGTGAAGGTGGCCCATGGCCGCTACACCGGCCCGGGCCAGCTCGTCGGCGGGGCGTGGTCCCCGGACAGCAAGTGGATTGCCTACGCCCAGCAGGAGCCGAGCTTCATGCGCGCGGTCTTTCTCTATTCGCTCGAAACCGGCCAGAGCCAGCGCGTCACCGACGGCATGAGCGATTCCTTCTCACCGGTCTTCGACCGCAGCGGCAAGTATCTCTTCCTGCTCGCCTCGACCGACGCCGGCCCGCTGATGGACGCCTCCATGCTCTCCTTCCTGCGCCCGGTCAATGCCAGCGCGTACGTCGTGGTCCTTCGCAAGGACCTGCCTTCTCCTCTCGTGCCGCTCAGCGACGACGAGGAAGTGAAAACCGATTCGCCCAAGCCCGAGGGCGCGGCGAAACCCGAAGCTCCGCCCAAGCCCGACGTCAAAGTGGACTTCGACAAAATCTCCCAGCGCATCCTCGCGCTGCCGATTCCCGCGCACAACTACTCCGATCTCATCTCCGGCAAAGAAGGTGTTCTTCTCCTCCTGGAAGGGCCGCCTTTCGATCCGTTCGGGCCCTCCACCTCGTCCGTCCACCGCTTCGAGCTGAAGACCCGCCGCACGGACAAGCTGCTCGACAACGTTCTCGACTTCCACCTCTCCGCCAACGGCGAAAAGATGCTCTACCGCGTCCAGTCCGGCCAGCAATCCGGCTCCGGCCCGGCGCCGCAAAGCTGGCTCATCGCCGCGGTTCCGCCCGCTCCCGCTCCGGGAGCCGCTGCTCCGCCGCCTCCCGCGCAGGGCCGCCCCCTCAATCTCTCCTCGATGGAAGTCCTGGTCGATCCCCGCGTCGAATGGAAGCAGATTTTCCACGAAGCCTTCCGTCTCGAGCGCGACTTCTTCTACGACCCCAACTTCCACGGCCTCGACCTCGCCGCCGCGGAGAAAAAATACTCCGCGTTCCTTCCCGCCGTCGGCTCCCGCGCCGACCTCAACTACATCTTCCGCGAAGCCTTCGGCGACCTTTCCGTCGGCCACCTCTTCGTCTTCGGCGGCGAATCGCCCGAAGTCCGCCGCGTTCCCGTCGGCCTGCTTGGCGCGGACTACAAAATCGAAAACGGCCGCTACCGCTTCGCCCGCATCTTCGACGGCGAAAACTGGAATCCCCAGCTTCGCGCTCCGCTCACCCAGCCCGGCGTGAACGTCGCCGAAGGCGAGTACCTCCTCGCCGTCAACGGCCGCGAAGTCCGCGCCTCCGACAACGTTTACTCCTTCTTCCTCGCCACTGCCGGCAAGACCGTCGTGCTTCGCGTCGGCCCGAATCCCGACGGCTCCGGCTCCCGCGAAGTCTCCGTCGTCCCCGTCGAAAACGAGGCGGGCCTGCGCCGCCTGGCCTGGATCGAAGGCAACCGCCGCAAGGTGGACCAGCTCAGCCACGGCCGCCTCGCTTACATCTACCTCCCGGACACCGCCGCCGGAGGCTACACCTACTTCAACCGCTACTTCTTCCCCCAGGCCGGCAAGGAAGGCGCCGTCGTGGACGAGCGCTTCAACGGCGGCGGCTCCAACACCGACTACATCCTCGACTACCTCCGCCGCACCCTGATGAACTACCGCACCACGCGCGACGGCGACGACATGACCACGCCCGTCAGCCTCATCCAGGGCCCCAAGGCCATGATCATCAACGAATACGCCGGCTCCGGCGGCGACGCCATGCCCTGGCACTTCCGCCAGGCGCACATCGGCATTCTCGTCGGCAAGCGCACCTGGGGCGGCCTGGTGGGATTCTTCGGCCCCGGCGGCGCGCTCATGGACGGCGGCGTCGTCACCCAGCCCAGCCGCGGCTTCTGGACTCCCAACGACGCCTGGGAAGTGGAGAACCACGGCGTCGCGCCCGACGTCGAAGTCGAGCTCGACCCCAAGCTCGTCCGCGAGGGCCGCGACCCGCAGCTCGAACGCACTGTCGAGCTGCTTCTCGCCGACCTCGAAAAGCATCCCATTCCCGTCCACCACAAGCCGCCGTATCCCACCTTCCCGCGCCCGTGACTGGAGACCGCCATGCCGCTTGTCCGCATTGACCTGCGCGCCGGCACTTCGCCGGAATACCGCCGCGCCATCGCCGACGGCGTCCACCAGGCCCTGGTGGACTCCCTCGCCATTCCGCCCGACGACCGCTTCCAGGTTGTCTCCGAACACGCGCCCGAAAACCTCATGTACGACCCGCAATACCTCGGCATCGCGCGCTCGGACAAAGTCGTGCTCGTGCAAATCACCCTGAGCGCCGGACGCAAGCCCGCGCAGAAGCGCGCGCTCTTCCGCCGCATCGCCGAACTGCTCGCCCGGTCTCCCGGCGTGCGCCCGCAGGACGTCGTGGTCAACCTCGTCGAAGTCGCCTGGGAAAACTGGTCCTTCGGCAACGGCGAATCCCAGTACACCGCGTAGGATGCAGCAGCACAGCTGGCTGCGCGTCCCCCACCCCCGGGGGTTTTTGTGGAAGTGTTCATTCTGAAGGACTTTAAGTCCAATGATTTTGGAAGTGCGGATTCTAAAGGGGTTAGAAGACGAAATTGCGCAAGTGCGGAATCTAAAGAAGTTAGGGCCCCGCCTTCGCCGGAGCTCCGGCGCGGCAGGGGGAGTAGCCCTTCGAAGTTCAGGACAAGCGAGTGGCGTGCAGCGAGAGGCGGGCAGATGGCTGGCGACGAAGCCCGACAGATGGGGCGCCGGGGCAACGCACCCGAACTGCGGATGAGCGGCAAACAAAGGACTTACGGGCGAAGAGCGCGAAGGCGCGCGGATGGACTTGAAAGAAAAGGGCTTAGGATGAGAAAGGGCGCCCGACTGGGTGAACCGTACCGTAAACATGAATGATGATACACAGAAAGTATACAGGAGTCAAGGGATTTCTCTGGAGTTCAAACTTTGTGACGGAAGATAGGCGCTCTGTCCAGCGGGCTTCGAACCGCGCCCATAGGCACGCTGAAGAGGTCAGGAACCAGGCA
>DASPOW010000121.1:0-2173 GCA_035625855.1 Candidatus Methylomirabilota bacterium
GTCACCATGCGCAGCAGCGACGGGTTCAGCGATCGCAGCGTATCCACGTCGACATCAATTGTCTCCGCCACCAGCCGCAGGTCGATCGCCCGCCCCGGCTTCACGATATCGGACTTGATGGGGTCCTCCCGCTCCACAGAAATTCCGTAGTGCGGGGCATCTTTGGCGATCAGCGTCAACGCCACGATGATCGGCACGTAATTCTTGGTCTCTTTCGGCAGCACGTTGCGCTTGTACAATTCCCAGAAATCCGCGTAGCCGGTGCGCTCGATGCCCTTCTGTACGTTGCCGGGCCCGCAGTTATACGCGGCCATCGCCAGGTACCAGTCGCCGTACAAGCCGTACAAATCCCGTAGATGCTGCGCCGCCGCGCGAGTGGCTTTTTCCGGGTCCATGCGCTCATCGACCCACCAAGTGCGCTTCAAGCCGTACTCGTTCCCGCGCCACTGCACAAATTGCCAGATGCCTCGGGCCCCGGCGCGCGAAAGCGCCAGCGGCTGAAATGCACTCTCCGCCTGTGCCAGGTAAATCAGGTCCTGCGGCACGCCCTCTTCTCGCAGTACGCGCGCGATCATCTGTTCGTAGCGCCCCTTGCGCCGCAGGCCGTTCTCAACAATGGCCCGCCCGCGCGAAGTCTGGAAAAAGTTCAGGTACGAGGCGACGATGTCGTTCACCGTTAAGGGCAGGTCGTGCGAAACGTCTTTGGCCACTTCTTCCGCGCGTTCCTTAACCTTGGGGTCGGCCGGAAAGGTCATCTCCGCCACTTCGTCGATCGGCGCGGGTACCGCCGGCGCTTCCGAAAATCCGTCGCCCGCGCGGTACGCCTGCAACTCGTAGGTGTAAACGGTATCGGTGACGTGCTGGAACAGGTCGCGGAGCCGGGGATCGCTGTTCGGGTCGTAGCCGCTCTCGAGGATCCAGTCCACCGAATCGTCAAAATCGCGCCGCGCCGCCGACAGGTGCCCAGCCTTGTAGTTTGCCTCGCCCGAAGCGAATTTCCCCTGCACCTCAGCGATCAGGTAGTCGATCCCGCCCGGTACCCGCGGCAAGAGCGAGACCTCCGCCGGCGTGTACTTTCCGAGCGGCAAATTTTCAAGGTGAGCCTGCTCCGCTGGCTTCGGCTGCGCGGGAGCCAGTGCTGGCGCCTTGGCCGTTGCTTGCACCGGTTTTTTCGCCGGATCTTCGCAGCCAGATAAGCCCACCAGTAGCACCAACACGCCGCAACCGGCGACACCCACCCGGCCCCCGCGTTTTCCCCTGACGGGCATCTAACTATGGTAAGGACGCCTTCGCGCCCGGGTCAACGGCCTTTGCGTCCCTTGAGTACCAGGTTCCAACTCTCCAACTGGCCCGCGGCAGGGGGGGGTTAGCCCGTCGCCGTGATTGCACTACACTACCGTCCATGCCCGTCGAATTAGATCACCTACGCGGAGCAAGGTACGCACTCAAAATTGAGTTCGACCGTGCCGAATGCGGAAAACTCGTCGACTTCAGGCCCCACCTGCCGCTGCTGTTCGCATTTTGAATACGAATAGGAAGGCCGGTGCCCTGGGCCGCCACTCCCCTTCTCACTATGGCGTTGCGCCGGAGTTTTCTTTCGCGTGTTGTGCGTAATAACCTTTCCTCGCGTACACCTTGTACCCCTCTCCCGCGGCGGAAATCTGAATCTTGCGGAATTGGCCGTCCCAATTCTTGTTGTCCGGGTAGTAGCCCAGACTGTACTGGCGGTGCAGTTCCTCGGAAATCTCCTCGAGCGCGTCGTCGATCCGGTCCATGCCTCTCACTTCGAGCATGCGCCCGCCGGTCGCTTCGGCCAGCTTCTTCAGCACATACTCGCCGTGCTCATCCCGCGCATACGTGTGGATCACGTCGCAATTGTCGTGGCCGTCGTGTCGGTGCGGCGGGTCATAGATCTGCAGCACGTAGGCGATCACATCGTTGGCCAGCAACGTCTCGAGCGCCTCTTGGAGCTTTGTGGTGCTCCGCGCGTCCCCCGAAAGGGCCACGATCACGATTGCCTTGCGGCCTACTTCGCCCTTCAGGTACTGCTCGGTCGAAAACCGGATGGCGTCATACAGATGCGCTTCGCGATTTGCATTCACTGGTTTTCCGTTGATCCCCACCGTCCCTCCGGCACCAACTCCGATGCTCGGCGTTGGCCCCGCGCCTTCCG
>DASPOW010000122.1:0-2480 GCA_035625855.1 Candidatus Methylomirabilota bacterium
TCGGCTTCGCGGTAACGGCGGGCACGCTCGTAAATCTGTGCAATGCTGATGAACGTTTCGCGGTCTCCCCCCTTGGGGAGCTGGCTGCGCAAGAGCTGTACGGCCTGGTCCACCTGGCCGTTTTCGGCGCACAGGGACGCATACAAGGCGCGGACCGCTGCATCCTTCGGGTATTTGTCCATGGCGCGCCTGGCTTCGTCGAGCGCCCTGGGCAGGTCGCGCGCAGCGCGCCAAGTTTCCATGATCGAGAGGCGGGCACGGCGGTCCTCTTCCTCGCCGAGCTTTTGCATCTCCTGAAAGGTGTAGACGGCGGGCTGGTATTTCTGGACGTCGCGATAAAGCTGGCCGAGCTGCTGATAGAGGATTCCCAGAGTGCGCCGGCTCGCGGGAGAGGACGCGCCGCGCGCGCGCATCGCCGAGACGGTATCCGAAAGAACGCGGATGGCATCCTCAAAGCGTCCTTGCGCCTGGTAGAGGAGAGCTTCGTTGTACATCACCTCGACGCTGCCGGGGGCAAGCTGCCGCGCGCGAAGGAGAATTCTCTCGGCCTCGTCAAACTTCCGCAGCTCGCGGTAAATCTGGGAAATGCGCAGGAGCACGTCCGCGTTTTCCGGCTGCATTTCCGCGAGTTTCCGATAAGCGGCGAGGGCCTGCGGATACTTCTCTTCCGAGAGAAGCGTCTGCGCGAGACCACGCTGATGGCCGGGATCGTTGGGCTCAAGGTCGACGGCCTTTTGATAAGCAGCCTCCGCCTTGGCCGGTTCTTTGATCTGGGCATAGGCGTCGCCGAGCAGATCCAGCAGGGCCGCTGAAGGGGCCTCCGCCGTCATGCTTTCCAGAAGACTCACTGCCTCGTCCACTTTGCCCTCATCCATCAGGAGCTGGGTGAGCTGCTCGACGGCGGCCTCGTTTCGGGGTTCCGCCTTGAGGATGCGGCGGAGAACCTCCTCGGCGCTTTCCGGCGAATTCTGCAAGCGGTAGAGGCGCGCAAGCCAAAGCGCGGATTCCGTGTCCGAAGGGTCGAGTCGCAGGATCTGGCGGTACTGCTCGGTGGCGTTGCGCAGCGCTTCGGATTGGCCGGAGGTCGCGGTGAGGTCGC
Organism: Candidatus Methylomirabilota bacterium; assembly: GCA_035625855.1. Taxonomy (GTDB): domain Bacteria; phylum Acidobacteriota; class Terriglobia; order Acidiferrales; family UBA7541; genus Acidiferrum. The sequence continues at coordinate 1,100 of DASPOW010000122.1, forward strand.
CGAGGCTGCGCAAGTAAATGCGCGCGAGCAGGCGGCGGGTGGGCAGATCATCGGGCCTGCGGCTGAGAACTTCGTTGGCCTCGCGAATCGCGTCGCCGAGGCGCTGCGCCTTCCAGTACATTTCGGCAAGGCGCTCGCCGATAGCCGGCGACGCGGGATCGGCCGCAAAGGCCTTCTTGTAGCATTCGAGGGCCTGGGTCGCGTACTCCTCCTGACCGGAGGCGTCGAACATCTGCTCGGCGTAATGGCCCATCGCGTAATTGAAATATGCGTCGGCGCGGAGTTGCTCCACGGCGTTCAGTTGCGTTTTCGGCGGTTGCGCCGTTTGCGGGTCGGGGGACTGGGCAGAAACAACGGCAGGAAGCAGCGGAAGGGCGGCGGCACCGATGACGGCCAAAATGCGCTTCCGATTGGTCTCCGCGAGCAATTTCATCACTGCCTCAAACGAAGAATTATCCCACGCGGTTCGGGAAGGGTCAAAAACGTTGCACGGCCGCGGTTCCAGAAAACTGTTTCTTGGGCACGGGATGAGATGCAAGAGAAGGACCAGAGGTTTGACCTCGCGCCATGAGCCGGCAACGCAATCTCTCAGTGAAGAAAATGCCTCATGCCGGTGAAGACCATGGCCAGGTCGAGGCGATCCGCGGCCGCGATGATCTCGTTGTCGCGGACCGAGCCTCCCGGCTGGATCACGGCCGTGGCGCCGGCTTTTGCGCTTTCCTCGACGCCGTCAGGAAACGGAAAGAAGGCGTCCGAGGCCACGACGCTGCCGGCCAGAGAAGTCTGCGCCTTCATCACGGCGATGCGCACGGAGTCCACGCGGCTCATCTGGCCGGCGCCGACGCCGAGGGTCGCGCCTCCGCGCGCGAATACAATGGCGTTGGACTTCACGTGCTTGGCGACCCTCCAGGCGAAACGCATCGCCTGCATTTCCTCCGGCGAAGGCACGCGGCGGGTGACGGTGCGCAGTTCGTTGTCATCGAGCCTGCCGAGGTCAGGCTGCTGAACAAGCATGCCGCCGGAGATGGGCTTGAGCTGGAGTCCCGCGCCCCGCCCGAGTCCTTCCGGGGGCAGTTGCAGGAGGCGGAGGTTCCTTTTCGAGGCAAAGACGGCCAAGGCCTTTTCGTCAAAACCGGGAGCGACAATGCATTCGACGAAGAGCCTGGCGACTTCTTCGGCGGTCGCTCCGTCCACAACGCGGTTGAATGCCAACACGCCGCCGAAGGCGGAGACGGGATCGCAAGCCAAGGCCCGCCGGTAAGCCTCGAGCTGCGACTCCTGCTCGGCTGCGCCGCAAGGGTTGTTGTGCTTGATGATGACCGCCGCAGGCGCGCTGAATTCCGACGCGAGACTGCGCGCGGCTTCCAGGTCAACATAATTG
>DASPOW010000123.1:0-11511 GCA_035625855.1 Candidatus Methylomirabilota bacterium
GGAACCCCCGCCCGCGCTGCCCCGGCGGCAGCGGATCCCCATCAAAAAAGCAAAGGCCGGCCATCCTGCAGCCGGCCCTTCGGGGTTTTTTCAGATTTCGCCGCTAGGACTTCTTTTTCTTCGCGCCGCCGTACTTGGTGCTGATGCCCGAAGACATGGCCTGCAACCCTTCCAGGCCCATCTTCGCCTGGGCTCCGTAGGGCCCGTTGGGATCGAGCTCCACGGCCTTCTCGTACGCGGCGACGGTCCCCTCGGGAATCTTGCAGTCCATCTTGTCGGCTGTCACCTTGCAGTCCTTGGTGGAATCGATTGAGCCGACCAGAGAAGCGCCGAGCAGGTACCACGCCTGGGCGCTCTTGGGATCGAGCTCCGTGGCTTTCTTGAGCGGCTCGACGGCTTCCTTCAGGCGCCCTGCGTTGTAGAGGGTAATGCCGAAATTCCTCCAGGCGTTGGCGGCATTCGCGGGGTTGAGCTCCGCGCTCTTGACGTAAGCCTCGCGCGCTTCGTCAACCTTGCCCGAGCGCGCGTAAACGTTTCCCATATTGTTGTAGTAGCTGGCCGCTTCGGGTGAATTCCCCTTCGCGGCAATCGCCTGCTTGTACGCGTTGATGGCGTCGTCGTCGCGTCCGGCAAGGTCGTAAGCAGTGCCCATGCTGGCCCAGAAGATATGCTGGTTCGAATCTTTCTCGCCGGCAAGCTTCGAGGCCTGCTGGAATTCGCCGACCGCCTGGTTGGACAGGTCTGCGACTTTCTGCTTCAGCGCGTCAACGGCCTGCTGGTGCGCGTCCTTCTGGTCGTCCGGCACTCTCTCGCGCATCTTGGCCGTGAGCTCGGTCTTCGCCGCAGTCTCCTGATCCAGGTAACCACGCCCGGCGTTGAAGTGTCCCTTCACGCCCTCGATCTTCTGCTTTTCTTCTTCCTGCTTCTTGATGGCCTCGGCGCGCCCCGGGTCGCTCTTGGACTGCTTCGCCAGAATGTCCTTGAAGTTGAAGTCCTGCACGGAATCGCCCTTCGCCGGATCCACTTGGAAGACGTCGCCGCGATAAATCTGGTTGGGAGGAGGCAGCTCCACTGCAACCTTGTAGTTGCCGGGTTTTACGATCCCAAAAACGTAGTTTCCTTTGTTGTCTGTCTTCGTTGAAAAGATTTTCAGGCCCTGATCGCTGATCAGTTCGACGACGATACCGGCCCACGGCTTTCCGTCAATGTCCCGGATCTGGCCACGTACGCTTCCGTTGAATTGCGCGGCGGCGCGGGGCGCCAACGCCAGGAGCAGCGCGGCGAACAGAAGCATCCCCCGAAGCCCCAGATTGTCTTTCCGCCTCATAGCCTTCTCTCCTTCGCCGTCATTATTACCCTGTTTCCCGGTTGTTTCCAAGCCCGCCCCGCCCTCCGGAAGGTTCACGAATGGGCAGGTACCGCGGTGCGGTAGCGGATGGGGTCGCTCTGGCCGGCCTCAGCAAACGCGCGCAGGCGCAGGAGACAACTGTCGCATACGCCGCAGGCTTCGTCCTCCCTCTGGTAGCACGACCAAGTTAGATGCAGCGGCGCTCCCAAGGCGATGCCACGCTCTACGATCTCCTTTTTTTTCATGGCGATCACGGGCGTGACGATCTCGATCTGCGTTTCCGGCCGCGTTCCGGCCCGCACCAGTTCCTGGAAAACGCGGTAATACTCCGGCCGACAATCGGGATAGCCGGAACTATCTTCCGCCACGGCTCCGATGTAAACGGCGCGTGCGGCGATGGCCTCGGCCCAGCTCACCGCGACGGACAGAAAATGAGCGTTGCGGAACGGCACGTAGGTCACCGGAATCGGGCTGCCGCCCGGTCCCCTGGCACCCAATTCATTTTCCGGCACGGCAATGGCGGGATCGGTCAGCGCGGAACCCCCGATGGAGCGGAAATGGTCCAAGTGGACGACGAGACGCTCTTTGACACCGAAAAAGCCGGCGATGTCGTCAAACGCCCGCCGCTCGCGGCGTTCGGTGCGCTGGCCGTAACCCGCGTGAAGCAGCGCGAGATTGGCTGCGCCGTGACGCTCGCGCGCGATGGCGGCCGTCACGCAGGAGTCCATGCCCCCGCTCAGCAGCACGACGCATTTTCCCGCCGCGTTCATTCCCGCGGCTAGACTAAGCGCTCGGGCAACAACAATCAAGCTCAGCGCAGCAGTCCCGGCTTCGAGGAATTCCTTGATTCCGTCAGCTCAAAGGGAATTGAGCGGAATCACTTCCGCTGGCAATCGCTCACTTTGACGCGGATTGCGGGTTGATGACGGCGAGTAGTTTTGCTCCGAGGTCGGGCTGAAGGGTTTTCAGCGTCTCGTATTCCTTCAGGGCTCCGGCGCGGTCGCCTTTTTTCGCAAGCGCCTTGCCCAATCCAAAGTGCGCGTCCGCGTAATCCGGGCGCAGCCGCACGGCCTCCTGATAGGAGGCTGCCGCCATTTCCAGTGAGTCGAGATGGAAGTAAGCGTCGCCGAGATAGAGTTGGGCCACCGCCCAGTCGGGCCTCAACCGCACGGCTTCCCGGTATTCCGCCGCGGCCTCCGCGAATCTGTCCGTGTTGTAATAGACGTTTCCGAGCCCGAGGTGCGCGTTCTCGTTCTTGGGGTCCAGCTCGAGGGCCTGCTTGTAGGCGGTCATGGCCTCCTCGCGCTTTTTCATGGAATTGTAGGTGTCGCCCAGGTACCTGCGCGTTTCGGAGTCGCCGGGCGCTTGCCGGGCGGCTTCGAGATATGCGGCGACGGCTTCGTCGTCGCGTCCAAGCTTATGCAGCGAGAAGCCCAATCCAAGATTCGCCTTGGTGTAGTCCGGCTTCAGCCGCAGGCACTGGCGGTACTGCTCGACCGCGTCCACGTAGCTGCCGTGATTGCGCAGGGCAACGCCCATCTCGCAATGGACTTGAGCGTTGCCGAGGTCCAGTCTCGCCGCCTGCCCGTACGCGGTCATCGCTTCGTCGAAGCGGCCCGCGCTGTCGAGCGCGTTGCCCAGGTAGATGTAGGCATCGCGATAGTCCGGCCTCTGGCGCGTCGCCTCGCGATAGAAGTCCACGGCCTCGGAGTAGCGTTGCAAGCGGTAGTAGCAGGCTCCGATGCTGTACGCTGCCTCCGGATAGACGGACCTCAACTGCAGCGCTCGCTTAAACGATTCGATGGCGTCCACGTACGCCCCTGCGTTGAACTGCTGCAGGCCCTGATTGTAGAAGCTGCTCGCATCGGTTTGCGGGCGGGCCTGCGCGGCGAGAGGAAAGATCGCGGCGGACCATAAAAGCAGAATCGCCGGAAACAGGCGCGAAAAGGGCAGCTGAGCCGAGGCTGGATTTGGGTTCATTTTCGTGCGGGCCTTCCGTGGAAACCAGTGTCCCGCAAAGGGCGACGGCAAGCCAGCCGGCTCTGCGTTCGTGAGTCCTAAGAGGAAAGAAGGCGGTTGCGGCGGGAGCGCGGTTGAGGGCCTAAACGCCCCGCATAGCGGGGTGCCAGATGAGCTTGTGCAGCTGTAAACCCAGCCGCACCGGAAGCCCATCGGCAAGAATCCACTCGGCGAGCGTCCGCGTTTCGAGGCCCGGCCACTTGCCTTCCGGGTCTTCGAACACCGGCGAAAACAGGACCTGGCGGACGCGCTCGTGGAGGCGGTGGGACCGGACGAAGTCGCGGGAGAATTCGTAGTCGCGGCGCGTGGCGATGACGAACTTCACCTCGTCTTCGGCGCCCAGAGCCGCCAGGTTGGCCATGTTAAACGTGTCCGGTTCGCCGGAGTCCGGACACTTCACATCCACGACCTTGATGACCTTGCGCGGCAGGCGCCCGATGAAGCGCTCTCCGCTGGTTTCAATCATCACCGTGTAATCCGCGGCGAGCAGGCTGCGCGCCAGTTCGTGGATCTCTTCCTGGAGGAGAGGCTCGCCGCCGGTCAATTCGACCAGGGGAATCGCCGCCGGGCCCGAGCCGTTTTTTCCGGCCAGTTCGTCCACGCGCCGGCGCACCTCCGCGACGCTCATGCGAGTGCCGCCGTGAAACGCGTAAGCGGTGTCGCACCACGTGCACCGCAGGTTGCAACCCGTCAGCCGCACGAAAACGCAGGGCAGCCCGGCGCGCGTGCCCTCGCCCTGAATCGATTTGAAAATCTCCGTGATGACCATCGCACGATCCGCCGGCTTAGGTGTTCCCTCGCGACTTGCGCCGGACCATCCACACTGCGGCGAGAAACGCCGCGACCGCCACACAGACACGCAACAAGTTGAGCGGCCTGCCGACGTGCCTCAGCACAATCAGGTAGAAAGCCGTGACCGCCGCCGCGGGAATCATGATCATCAGCAAAGCCCGGTTCATCGTCTTCGGCCGGAAGCGTCAGGAGCCGGGACGGTAGCGCGCCTCGCTCGTGTCCGTCTCCCAGACCACGACTTCCGCGATTCGCGCGCCGCCCGGCAATTGCCCCAGCGCGCGCCCGGATTCCTCGTAGAAATACCTGGCCAGGTTCTCCGCGGAAGGATTCACCGTGCGAAACGGCTCGAGGTCGTTGAGAAACTGATGATCGAGCGACTGAATCACGCCGCGCAGCGCCGCTTTCAACTGCAGAAAATCCACCAGCAGCCCGATGGAGTCGAGCTGCGGGCCCTGGACTTCGATGCGCACACGGTAATTGTGCCCGTGCGGGTTCTCGCACTTTCCCTTGTATCCGCGCAGGGCATGGCCCGCGGAAAAGGTCTCCTCAACGCTCACTTGAAACATTTTTCTCCGCGAAAACCGCCGCGTGGCTCACAATGCCGGGGCCGCCCGCCCCTTAACCGCCAAGAAGCGCTCCGCTTCCCCGAGTTCGTGCGTTGTCGCGTAACGCGGCAGCGATTCGAGAAAAATCTTACCATAGCGCATTCTCTCGATGCGGTTGTCGAGAAGCGCCAGGATGCCGCGGTCGGTCTTGGTGCGAATCAGCCGCCCGAAGCCCTGTTTGAGCGCGAGCACAGCCTGCGGCACCTGATACTCGGAGAAGGCGTCGCGCCCGTCTTCTTTCAAGGCGTTGACGCGTGCCGCGACGACGGGGTCGCTCGGGACGGCAAAGGGCAGGCGGTCCACGATCACGCAGGAAAGCTGCTCGCCGGGAACATCCACGCCCTGCCAGAAACTCGAGGTGGCGAACAGGACGGCCTGGGGTGTGGTGCGGAAGCGCTCGAGCAGGATGCTGCGGGGCGCGGTACCCTGCAACAACAGCGGATAGCCGACACGAACCTTCACGCGCTCGTAGAGGTCGCGCATCTGCACGTAGCTGGTGAACAGGCAGAACGTCCGCCCCTCGGCCGCTTGCAGAAGGCGCACAATTTCCTCCGCGGCCTTCGCGGAAAACCCGGCGTCGCGCACATCGGGCAGAGCGCTGGGAAAGTACAGCATAGCCTGGGAGGCGTAATCGAACTCCTGCGGCAGCACGCCCTCGAGCGCGTGGTCCAGCCCCAGGCGCTGGCGGATGTATCCGAACCTCCCTTCGACGGTCAGCGTCGCGGACGTCAGAACGGCGGTGTCGAACTTCTCGAAAAGGCGCTCGCGCAGAATCTGGCTCACGTCAATCGGCGTAGCCGTCAGAAAAACGCCTTTGTTGCGCCGCTCGTACCAGTAAACGAAGTTCTTCTCGTTGGACTCGAAGAGGAACGCAAGCTCCTGGCGCAGCTCGAATCCGCGGCGCGCCAGGCGCAGGATTTCCTCGGGCTTGTCCACCAGAGCCGCGAGAGAGGTCTCCAGCGCTTTGACCGCGTCGGAAAGCGCGTCATAGGCCTCGCGGTGCTGCTCGAGGAACGCCTCGCGCTCGCCGCGCGCGAAAGCAAAGCGCCCCTCGCGGGCGGGAAACAGCTCGAAGAAAGAGCGGCTGCGCTCGCGCAGGCGCTGGGTTCGCCGCAGCAGAGCCGTCGAAGAGCGGCCGAGCTGACGCAGGGTCTGGTCGGCGTCGCGCGCCAGTTCCTCGAAGCGGAAGTTGGAGACCTGCCGGCCGAAGTATTCGCTGGCCACGTCTTCCATTTCGTGCGCCTCGTCGAAGACCACAGCGGAATACTCGGGAAGGATGCTGCCGAAATCGTCCTGCTTGAGCGCCAGGTCGGCGAAGAAGAGGTGGTGGTTCACGATAATCAGGTCGGCTTCGCGAGCGCGCTGGTGCATCGCGGTGACGAAACACTGCTGGAATTCCGGACACTTCGAACCCGTGCAGGTGTCGCGGCGCGCGTCGAGCCGCGACCAAAGCTCCGAATCGTCAGCAAGGAAGTTCAGCTCGGCGCGGTCGCCGGTCTGGGTCACTCTGGCCCAGTCGCGAATCTGGCGGAAGGCATCGACCTCCTCCATTCCCTTCAGCAGCGGCTGGTCGGCCATCTGGTGGACCTTTTGCTTGCACAGGAAGTTCGCGCGGCCCTTCATCACCGCGACTTTCAAATCCGGCGCGAAGTGCTTCTGCACGAAGGGCACGTCCTTCTGGTAGAGCTGTTCCTGCAGGGACTTCGTCGCCGTGGAAATCACCACACGCCGCCCGCAGGAAATCGCCGGAAGGAGGTAGGCCAGCGTCTTTCCCGTGCCCGTGCCGGCCTCGATGATGGCGTGCCGCCGCTTCTCGAAGGCCTGTTGGACCACCTCGGCCATTTCCAGTTGCGCGCGGCGATGTTCGTAATTCCCACCCATGCATTTTTCGAGCATTCCGCCGGGGCCGAAGACGTCGGCCATCCGCGGGAGGTCGTGCCGGGGCATCTGCTGGGAATCGGAGACCTCCTCGCCGTTGTGCGGCGCGGGATGAACCTCCAAAGCACCAGCGCGGCTTGGCGGGCGTTCGGCAGCCGGATTCCTCTTCGTGCGGCCTTTGGGCAAAGATATTCCCTGATCGACGGATTCGCGCGGAGAGGGCAACGATAACACAGTGCCGCGATTGCTGCAGAATCCGCGGAACTCACCCGCTGCCGCGCGCCTTTATCACTAAAGCAAGCGGGTTCCGCGCCTGCGCTTCGGGACGGCGTATTTGACGGAAGATAGAGTCGGGTGTGCGCGCCGGGCGGCGCGCACAAGCGGGGCCAGGGCGCAAGAAACGCGGGGTGTCCAATGAATTGGAAATGGGCCAGCAGGTTTGTCTTCGGCGCGGCCGCAGCGGCAGCGGTGGCTTTCTCAGGCTGCGGCAACGCCAATTCCATCCACATAGGCGGGGGCGGCAACGCGACGTTCGCCGTCACCATCACGGACGCGATGCCGGCGAATACCAGCATTACCAGTTTTGTGGTCACTATTTCCGGGATAACGGCCGATCCGACCTCGGGCTCGTCGGTGTCCCTGCTGAGCGCGCCGGCAACCGTTGACTTGGTCCGGTTGCAGGCGGACGACCTGTTCGTGAGCTCGACCAGCATCACGGCAGGAAGCTACGCAAGCGTCACGGTGACGCTCGCCAATCCCGTGGTGACGTTCGTGAACCGGTCCGGCTCGACCATCTCCGGCTGCGCGAACGGGGCAGTGTGCAAAGTCGCGGTCGCCGCCTCCGGCTCCGTGAAACTGGCTACAAGCCCTTTCCCGCTGACGCTGACAGAGAACCAGAAGACCGGTGTGCGCCTGGACTTCAACTTCGCCAACGCCATATCGGTCAGCGGCGGCAACCTCGCGGTGAACTTCGCGCAGGCGGGGGTGCTTTCCGCGGCGGTGCTGCCGCAGGGCAATCCTCCCTCGGGGGAGTCTGACTTCGTCTCCGATTATCTCGGCGTGGTGACCGCGGTGAACGCTTCATCGAAGACGGTCACGCTTTCGTCGCTGACGCTTTTCCCCGCACAGGTTACGGCCACAGTCAATTCCAATACGGTCTTCGACAATTTCACTATTTCCGGCAGCTGCCCCTCTCCGTCGCTTTCGTGCGTGGCCACGGGCCAGGTGCTCAGCGCGGACCTGAGCGTCAACAGCGACGGCACACTGACCGCGAGCGAAATTGAGTTCGAGGACACCGCGGCGGACGACGAACTCGAAGGCGTAGTGACCTCGGTGAATGCCGCGACGCAGTTCAGTATGGCCGTGACCGGCAAGATCCAGGCCAACAGTTCCCTGATCGGCAGCGTCGCCGTCGGAGACCCGGTCATCGTCAACCTGCAGATAAACCCGGCTTTTGCGGTGGACGAAAAGGGCTTGGCCATCCCGGTGGGGCCGCTGGGCCTGTTCCAGGGCTCTTCGGACACGTCGGTCATGGTGCCGGGAGAGGTCGTTCAGGTGCGCGTGAAGACGTTCTCCCTCCCGCCCGCTCCGGCTTCCGCGATTGTCGCCGTGGACCGCGTGCGGCTGCGTTTTTCGCGCTTTACGGCGACGGTTTCAGGCGGTCCGACGCCGCCGTTTTTCGACATCACGAACCTTCCGCCGTTCTTTGCCCTGGGAATCGTACAGGTGGAGACGTTTCCGCTGCAGACCCACTTCGAAGGCGTGACCGACGCGAGCGGACTGGCCGACGCGCAAACGGTTTCGCTGCGCGCGCTGTACATCAATGCCGCGCCGCCGTTCTACGCGCTTTCGGTGCGGAAGCACTAGCGCGCCGCGGGACCCTTCAGAGCAAGCGCCGCTGGCCGCTCTCGAGCTCGAGCAGTCTGCGCTTATTCTCTATGCCGCCGCCGAAACCGGTGAGGCTGCCGTCGCTGCCGATCACGCGGTGGCACGGCACGATAATCGGAGTGGGATTCTGCCCGTTCGCCAGGCCCACGGCTCGCGCGGATTTCGGTTCGCCGATCTTCTTCGCCAGCTCGCCGTAGGAAATCGTTGCGCCGTAGGGAATCGTGCGCAGGGCGTTCCAGACCTTTTTCTGGAACTCGGTTCCGTCCAGCGCCAGCGAAACGTCGAATTGCTTCAACTCGCCCGCGAAGTAGGATTGCAACTGCCGGATCGTCCGCGCGAAGAAAACGCGGTCTTCTTTCCAGGACGGATCCGGCTTGCGTGCCCGCCTTCCCCGGAGGAACCAGACCATCCGCAAGCCCTGCGCGTCGCCGGCTAACCGCAGCGGCCCGACGGGGGTGTTTTCCAGCATCGTGAAGCAGGTCGCGTCCACAGAATCGATTCTACTCCGTTCCGCGCGGCGCGAAGCAGATCAGTCGCAGCGAAGAAAAAGGCCGGAGCGACACGCTCCGGCCCTCCGGCATCTCGTTTCTGCCGCTTGTTCAAGCGGCTGCGGCCGCGGGAACCGCCGGGCCGGTCGCAGGCAGCTTGGGTTGAAGGCGCTTGTAAATTGCCAGCGACATCGCGCCCATGCCCCACAAGAAAACCCCAAACTCAATCCAGCCACCGATGTGGGGAATGAAGAAGGCCAGCCGCACGAGTACGAGCCCGATGGCCATGCGCCCGATGAGTCCCCAGGTTTCCCGCGCCGGCCCCAGCAGCCAGCTTCCCACTGTGCTGCCCACGACGATCTGCGAGGAGAACAGCGCCGCCAGCCATAGCAGCACGGCTCCGATCCCCAGCGGAATGCCGATGACCGTGACACAGGCCACAATCGCGGCAATGGGCACGCCGAAGAAGACCAAGACACCGAGCCCAAGCGAAGCTCCAAAGCGGCTCGAAGCACTATTCGCGGTTTCCTGGGCAAACCCGGGCATCAGGTTGAAGAGCACCAGCCCGAAGAGCGCCGTGGCGGCCGTCCAGATCAGCTTCCACACGTAGTAGGAGCTTGTGCGATAAGCGGGTCTCTCCGTCCAGAATTCGTATTGCACGGGGGAAGCAAGTTTCGCGCGGTCGGAAACCGTCGGCTGGTGCTTTCCCTTGAAGAGCGTCTTTCCTTTGACCTCCGCACCGGAGCTGATGTTCATCTGGTCGCCCTTCAGCCAGACATTTCCGCCGACCAGTCCGCTGATGCTCGCCGTGCCGAGGAAACCGTAGATGTCTCTGCCGATCTTGCCATCGAATCCCGCTGTCTGCGTGAACAGGGTGACTCCGCCGCCGATCCTGCTGCCGGAGTCGAGATTCAGCACTTCGCTGAAGGAGCTGACGTTTTTGCCGACCGTGCCGGTGATGGTGGTGGTGTTGCTGAACGCGCGGATGTTGCCGTCCACTTGCCCGCTGATACGCAGGGTATGGCCGAAGATAATCAGGTCGCCGGTGATGTGGCCGTTGATGTCGGCGCTCTGCGTGAAAATAATCAGGTCGCCTTCCACCGTGCCGTCCACCCGAGCCCGGGTAGTGGCGACGTAAAGGTCGTTGTGGACGACCTCGTCCTTGCCCAGGACAAAGTTCGGCTCGTGCTTGGTGTCCGCGGCTCTCGCGGGCATCGGCAAAGCGACGGCCGCGGCTACGCCGGCGAAGATCAGGGCCATCGCCGACGTCCGGCGGACTCTGCGCCGGAGGAAAAGCAGGACGCCCACGCCCAAAGTGACCAGCGCGAGAACTTCAAACAGCGAGATCATGGATTGCCATCCTTTCCAGTATGCACCTCGAAAAACGAGAAGGTTCAGGAGACTCGAGCCGCCGAACCCGGCGCCCTCGAGTTGGCGTTGCCAGGGCTGCACGTAGCCCGTATAGAGCGCGTAAACGCCTGTCGCAGCGAGCCCGAACGCCGCCGCCCAGATCCACTGCAGCGGACGCGCCGGGCGGCTCGCTTCGCCCAGCAGCCTTGCCGGCAAAACTTCGTCTTCTTCCACCATGGCGCGGGTGAGCAGGCGCGACTCGCGTTCGAGGGCGCGCAGCAGCGTGCCGCAGGCGGGACATTCCTCGGCGTGGCGCGAGACCTCGCGCCCGCGCGCCGGCTCGAGCTGCCCCTCGAGATACAGCAGCCCGGTCATTTCATCCACGTGCCCGTTCGGGCGAACGCCTCCCGCGGCGTTCCGTTCGCTCACGATGCACCTCCCGCGGCCAGGACGCTCGAGCCTTCGAGCGCCTGGCGAAGTTCATGTCGCGCGCGCAGCAGCACCACGCCCACAAAGGCGCGGCGCACGCCGAGCGTGTCCGCGATTTCGTCGTAACTCATGTCCGAGTAGTAGCGCAGGACCAGGGCCATGCGCGCCCGCGAGCCCAGCCGGTCCAGCGCGCGGCGCACTTCTGCGCTGCTGCGCTGCTCCATCAGCTTTTCGAGTTGGTCGGGGGCGGGGTGCTGCAAAGGCAGGGTCTCCACGTCCTCGGTCTCCTTGTCCTGGCGTACCCTGCGCCGCCGCAGCAGGTCCCAGCAGTGGTTCGCCGCGACCTTGTAGAGCCACGCGGTAAACGAGCGGCTGGGATCGTACTGCCGCAGTTTCTCCTTGACCTTCAAGAAAATCTCCATGGTCGCGTCTTCGGCGTCTTCCCGGGTCCGCAGCGACCTCCGGCAAAAGCGGAAAATAGCCGGCGCGTACTCCTGGTAGAGCTGGCCCCAGGATTCGGCATCGCCGGCCTGCGCTCGCGAAATTGCTTTCGCGGGCTCCGTCTTGGCTGATGCGCTCATCCGGCCTGGTCTCGGCGCGTCCATGGGTAAATACGCAGCGGCAACCCTTTTTCTTTCACTTGGATGCATCCACCGGACACACCCCCAGCCCGTCCGTCAGCGGGCCCGCCCGGGCACTGTAGCAGAGCCGCAGC
>DASPOW010000124.1:0-3495 GCA_035625855.1 Candidatus Methylomirabilota bacterium
GTCCAATACATCGGCAAGGAACAGGTGGACGAAATCAGCTGTTACATCTTTCAGGTGCACCCGAAGGTTGTGGACCGGCAGCACCCCGCGTTCGACGGAATCATCTGGGTGGACGACAAGTATCTGGAGGTGGTGAAGACGTACGGGAAGCTGGTGACGGACCTGGGAGACTTCCGCTCGGAGGTGTTGCCGTTTACGATGTTCGAGACCTACCGGGAGAACGTAGAAGGGAAATACTGGTTTCCAAACTATTCGCGCTCCGACGACACTTTGCATTCGAAGGCCGGGGACGTTCCCATCCGCATCACTGTGAAGTGGAGCGATTTCAAGCGCATCGCGCCCGGCGGAAGCCAGCCGGCCGTCCCACCCCCTCCGGCAAAGCCCGGATCCTGAAGCTTGCACGATCCTCCGCCGCAAACACCCCTATAGGCGGCCTCGAGACACAAGGGACTGGTTATCACGTAATATAGTTTTCATTTGACAACCCCCTGGTTTCCCGGTAGTGTGCGCCGCCAGGGCAGCACCAGAGACTCTTCCACTCTGCAGCAACCCCTCGCCCGGTTACCGAGAACAGGAGCCAGCCATGACCCTCGACCTGAAGGTTTATGACAATGGAGACCATACCTGCCTGGTTTGGCTGCCGCGAGACGGCAAGCCCATTGCCGGGTGCCGCGGATTCACCGTCCGGCGCCTCAAAAACGGCAAGGAGGACTACCTGCATGGTTTCGTGGGTTTCTCGGACGACGACAAATTCGATCCCCAGGTTCCGTGGAAGTTCCCCGTGCAGCGTTTCATGTGGTGGGACTATGGCGTGCAGCCCGGCGACAAAGTCCAGTATTCGGTTGTTCCGGTGACGGGATCGAAAGATTCGCTGCAACTGGATACGGCGGATGCCAGCCCTTTGACCGCCGAGATGAGCATCAGCGGCCAGGCGACTCCGCACATGTCCGCGTATTTCAACAAAGGGATTATTGCGACGCAGTGGGTCTCGCGGGAGTTGAACAACGCGCCGAACAAGAACACCATTCTGGCGCAGGTACAGCAAAAAGGGAATTCGCTGCGCAACGCGCTGAGCGGGCTGTTGCGCCCGGAGATCGTCTCGCTGCTCGAAGAAACCCGCCAGAACAACGGAAAAATCTACGCCGCGCTGTATGAGCTGAACGATCCGGAGCTCATTCAGGAACTGACCTCCCTCGGACAGCGCTGCAACTTGATCCTCGCCAACGGGGCCTTCAAAAGCAACACGCCCCCCGGAAACGACGAAAATGCCGCGGTTCGCGCGCAACTGCGGGGCAAAATCAACCTGTTCGACCGCATCGTCACCAAAGGGCATTTCGCCCACAACAAATTTGTCGTCTTCTGCGACGCCAACGGAACGCCGCAAAAAGTGCTGAGCGGCAGCACGAACTGGACCTACACCGGGCTGTGTACCCAGGCGAACAACGGAATCATCGTCGAGGACGCGAACGTCGCCGCCGACTATCTGGAGGCGTGGAACCGTTTGAAGGACGCCGAGAACGACTATCCCCCGGAACTCGTGCAGGGAAACTCGACCGCGTCCACCTATACGGTGGATGGGTGCAAGATCACGCCGTGGTTCGTGAAATCCTCTGCGGCGCAGGATCTGCAGTTCGCCCGCCAGCTCATCAATGCGGCGAGCGAGGGCATCCTGTTCCTGTTTTTCAACCCCGGCGTCTTCGAGCAGGACCCTGTGCACTGGACACTCCTGCAGAACATCCTGGAGCGCCACAACCCGAGCGACGCGAACTACAATCCGAACCTGTACATGTGCGGAGTGGTGAACCAGGTGATCCCGCAACTGACCACTCCGGGCGCGCCGCCGGGCGGAGGGCCGAGTGCCACGATGGACCCGACCGCCGCGCCGCCCAATCCTGTGACGCTTTACAAGAACGGCGTGGAACCCCCGCAGCGCCTGAGTCATGACGTGATGGTGCCGCAGGCGATCAAGCAGCAGTTTCACAACTGGGCGCAAGAGCTCCTGGGTGCGGGAATCGTGAACATTCACAGCAAGGTCATCGTGCTCGATCCTTTCGGTGCGAATCCGGTGGTGATGACGGGCTCGCACAATCTCGGCTTCAAGGCCTCCAGCGCGAACGATGACAACCTGTTGATCGTGCAGGGCAACGCGCCCCTGGCGGCGGCCTACGCCATCAACATCGTGGCCATCTACCAGACCTACCGCTGGAACGGTCACGTCGAGCAACATCTGAAGGATCCGCACATGTGGCACGGTCTGGTGGACAACGACGGCTGGCAGCAAGGCTATCTGAGCGGAAACGGGCTCGACGAGCTGAACTTCTGGATGGGCGAGAAAAAGACAGGGCAGAGCAGCGCCGCCACGGCGGCTTCCAAGCCCGCGAAGGTTCCCGCGGCGCCAATCAAGTCCGTGTCAACGCGGGAGACCAAGCATCGCGTCGCCGCCGCGGCGCGCTCTTCGCTGGTGGTCCGCCCGAAGGCAACCAAGGCGAAAAACAGGGGACCACGCGGCAAGCGGCGCAAGCCGTAAGGCGGGACTCCCCTTTTCAAAAAGCCGCGCTGCTTCAGACTATGCGCGTGAACTCCTCGAGCGCGCCGGGCAATTCCGTGATTCCCTCGAGGAGAAGGTCCGGCCTCGCCTCGCGCAGCTTTCTTTCGCTGCAGAAGGCCCCGGGAATGGCGATGGAGCGCACCCTGGCGCGGCGCGCCATCAGAAGGTCGTGCGGGGCGTCGCCGACGTAGACGCACGTCTCCGCGGCGAGGCGCATCCTGCGCAGAGCGAGCAACAGCGAGCCGGGATGCGGTTTTCTCTGCGGAGCGTCGCCGGCAAAGACGCGCGCGAGAAAAGCGCGAGTCAGCCGCAGATCGCGAAGCTGCCGCGAGACGCGGTCGCGGTCGCCGCTGGTAACCAGGCCCAGGCGGTAGCGCGGCTTCAGGGCGCCAAGCACGCGGCGCGCCCCGGGCAACAGAGCCGGCCTGTGTGCGGCATAGGATTGCCGCCAGGCGCGGTCCGCCTCCCGCCAGCGGCGGCGCGGCAGTCCCGCCGCCCGATAGACGTTGTGCCAATTCGGCGAGTAGTGCGCGGCGAGTTGTTTGAGCCCCCAGTCAATCCCCATCTCCCGAAACATCTCGAGGTACGCCGCGCTATCCGCATGATAGGAATCGAGCAGAGTGCCGTCCCAGTCGAACAAAACGCCTCGTATGAGCGGCTTCCGGAGCATCGTCGGTCAGAGAGTAGCAACAATGCAGGCGCGAAAAAAAGAGGGGCGCCGGAGCGCCCCTCTTTCACACCCGGGAAGCTTCGCCGCAGCTCCTAGAACAGGAACCGCAAGGCCAGCTGCGCCTGCCGCGGATCGCCCACACCCACGCGCAGGAACCCGTTGAAGTCGAACAACGCCGGGGAGCTGAGCGGGTTGATGTTGTTCGCGCTGTTGAAGGTGTTGAACATCTCGAGGATCGGAATCAGTTGCATGCGGTCGCCGATGTGGAACGGCCGCT
>DASPOW010000125.1:0-14552 GCA_035625855.1 Candidatus Methylomirabilota bacterium
GATTTCCGCGTCCACTTTGTCCGTAGAGATTTCAAAGAGCGGCTCGTCGCGCTCCACCTTGTCTCCGGGCTTCTTCAGCCATTTGGTGATGGTACCCTCGAAGATGCTTTCGCCCATCTGGGGCATCACGATGTCAACAGCCATGTTCGCACTCCTTCCGAAACGATTCCTCAGTAGCGCGCCAAATCCCGCGCCGCCGCAAAAACCTTCCTCGCGTTGGGCAGAAATGCCTCCTCGAGCGTCGGCGCGTACGGCACCGGCGTATCGAGCGCGGCGACCCGCAGCAGCGGCCCATCCAGGTCGCCAAAGGCCTTCTCACAAAGAATCGCGGCGATTTCTCCGGCGATGCCGCCGGTTTTCGTGTCTTCGTGAACGACCAGGCACTTGTTGGTCTTCTTCACGGACGCGAGGATGGCCGCTTCATCGAGCGGCATGAGCGTGCGCAGGTCAATCACCTCGGCTTCGATGCCCTCTTTCGCCAGCGCTTCGGCGGCTTCGAGCGAAGTGTGCACCATGGCCGCGTAAGTCAGAATCGTGAGGTGCCTGCCTTCGCGGCGCACAGCGGCTTTGCCCAGCGGCACGGTGTAGTCGCCCGCGGGCAATTCCTCCTTGATGCGCCGGTAGAGAAACTTGTGCTCGAAGAAGAGCACGGGATTGTTGTCGCGAATGGCGGACTTGAGCA
This sequence comes from Candidatus Methylomirabilota bacterium, assembly GCA_035625855.1. Lineage (GTDB taxonomy): Bacteria > Acidobacteriota > Terriglobia > Acidiferrales > UBA7541 > Acidiferrum. The sequence continues at coordinate 683 of DASPOW010000125.1, forward strand.
GGCCCTTGGCGTCCGAGGGCATCGAGGGATACACGATTTTCAGCCCCGGCGTGTGCAGGAAATACATCTCCGGGTTCGCGGAATGGAACGGCCCGCCGTGCACGCCGCCTCCCGAAGGCCCGCGCACCACCATCGGCGCCGGCGCGCCCCAGAGGTAGTGCCCCTTAGCGACGAAGTTGGTGAGCTGGTTGAAGCAGCAGGCGATGAAGTCAATGAACTGCATCTCGGCGACGGGGCGCAGGCCAAGGTAACTCATGCCGCAGGCGGCGCCGATGATGGCGCTCTCACTGATGGGCATGTCCATCACGCGCTCCCAGCCGAAGCGCTCGAGCAACCCTTCGGTCACCTTGAACGCTCCGCCGTAGACGTTCACGTCCTCGCCCAGAACGACGACGGTGGGGTCGCGCTCCATCTCTTCGAAAAGGGCCTGGCGGATGGCCTCGAGAAACGTCACTTGCGTTGCGGCCGCAGCGGTAGCCATGCTCACCTGCCTGCCCGGCGGCCCGCGGGCTTCGTAGCGGATTTCTTCGTGCGCCCCCCGGGAGCTGCTTTTGCCGGTCCCGGGGCCGCGGCCCCATTGCCGCTTGCCTCGGTGGCTTCGGCGGGAATGAACCGCGTGGCCTGCTTCGCCGCACCGAATCCATCCATCTCTTCCGCCGGCCACGCGGACTTGGCGCCGGACTTCGGCGGCGTCACCTCGGCGATGGGCCGTTCCCACCTGGCTCTGATTTCGTGGCAGCCCTCGCAAAAGACTCCCTGCAAGGCCAGTTCCGGCGGCGGCATCGGGGAGTTCTCGGCGAACTCGCGTTCCTTCTCGAGCAGCGTCGCGAGCCTCTCTTCGATCTCCTTTTTTGCCGCCGCGTCGAGCAGCTTCTCGCCGGTCAGGAACTTTTCGTAGAGCGCGATGGGGTCGCGCGACTCCCAGAACGCGCGCATCTCCTTGGGCACGTACTCGGCCGGGTCGTGCTGCGCATGGCCCATGCGGCGGAATGTCTTCGCCTCGATCAGGACCGGACCCTCGCCGGCGCGGCAGCGGTCCACCGCTTCTTTCGTGGTGGCGTATACCGCCACGACGTCGTTGCCGTCCACGATGTAGCTGGCAATGCCGTAGGCGCGGGCGCGGTCGGCGAGGTTCGTGACCGGCACCTGGCGGCGCACCGGGGTTGAGTAGGCCCACTGGTTGTTCTCCAAAACAAGCACCAGCGCAGCTTTCTGTACCGCGGCGAGATTCAATCCTTCATGAAACACGCCGGTCGAGCTGCCTCCGTCGCCGATCCAGGTGAGCGCCACGATCTTCTGCCCAAGGTAGCGTCCGCCCATCGCCACGCCGGTCATCACCGGGATCAAGTCACCCAGCATCGAGATGGGCGAGACAATATGCAGCTTCTCCAGGTCCCCGAAGTGGCTCGTGCCGTCCTTGCCGAGCGTCGGCGAGGTGTACTTGGCCATGTGCTGCGTGAAGATGTCGCGCGGCGGCACGCCCTTCACCAGCAGCGCGCCGATGTTGCGGATCATGGGCGCAAGCCAATCCTTCTTTTCGAGCGCGTAGGCCGTGCCCACGCTGATGGCTTCCTGTCCCAGGCTCGAATAGAGTCCCCCGACGATTTTGTTCTGGCGGAAGAGCTTCACCATGGTGTCCTCGACCGCGCGGTTCAGGCGCATGTAGTAGTACAGGTCGAGGTATTGCTGCCGCGTGAGGCGCTTGTTCACGGAATTGCTCCCGCGGCCAGTTCCGCCGGCGATGTCCCCGCCGTTGCGCCGTTGGCACTCTCCGCTTCGCTCAGCCAGGCGAGCAGCATTTCGCGCGAGCCTTCCCGAATGTCCAGCCCGAAGACGTCGCCCAGGTGCCGCGCGATGCGCGGCGAAACCTCCGTCAAAGCCACCGGCCGGTCGAGAACCTTCTCGAGCGAAGTTGGACGGCGGTCGGCGATACCGCAGGGAACAATCAGCTCAAAGTAGCGCAGGTCCGTCGAGACGTTGTACGCGAAGCCGTGCGACGTCACCCAGCGGCTCAGGTGCACACCGATTGCAGCGAGTTTCTCGTCCTTCGCGGCGCCGCCGCGCGGCGATTCCACCCAAACCCCGGTTTTCCCGGCTTCGCGAAAGGCGGCCACTCCAAAATCAGCGGTGGCGCGGATCATGGCTTCTTCCAGCATACGCACGTACCATGCAACGTCGCGGCGAATTTCATTGAGCTGAAGAATTGGGTAACCGACAAGCTGGCCCGGACCGTGATAGGTTACGTCGCCGCCGCGCGACGTCTCGAAGAACTCTACGCCCTTGGCGCGCAGCAGGCGCTCGCCCGCCAGGAGGTGCTCGCGCTTGCCATTACGGCCCTGCGTGATCACGTGAGGATGCTCACAAAGAAGCAGCACGTCGCCGATCAAGCCGGCCTTCCGCGCGGACACGATGCGCTTCTGCAGCGCGCACGCTTCGGCGTAGCCGATCAAGCCCAAATCAACGGTATGACACGTTCTCATTCTTCCTACATGTTGATCTGCAAGCCGCGCACCGAAGCGAACGCGTCGCCCATCGCTTCCCAGATCGTCGGATGCGCATGAATCATGGCCATCATGTCGTCCACGGTGCCTTCGAGCTGCAGCACGGTCGTCGCCTCGGAGAGCGTCTCCGTGGCCAAAGGACCGATGATGTGCACGCCCAGAATCTCGCCGTACTCTTCATCGGAGACGACCTTGATGAAGCCGCCGTGGTTGTCCAGAATCGTGGCCTTGCTGTTGCCCACGAACAGAAACTTCCCGATCTTCACCCGGCGTCCCGCGTCGCGCGCCTGTTTCTCCGTTAACCCCACGGAACCAATCTGCGGCTCGCAATAGGTCGCGCTGGGGATACGCGTTTTCACGACGGGCGTCACCGGTTTGCCCGCGATGTGCGTCACTGCGGTGATGCCTTCCATCATCGCCGCATGGGCAAGCTGCGGCATTCCCGCGACGATGTCGCCCACCGCGTAAAGGCCCTTTTCGTCCGTCTCCATGTACGGGCCCACGTGAACGAAATCGCGCTCGACCCGCGCTTTCGAGTTTTCCAGGCCGCAGTTCGCGGTCAACGGCTTGCGGCCTACGGCCACCAGCAGTTTCTCCGCCTCCAGAGTCTGCGCCTTTCCGTCCTTGTCCTTGAACGACACGCTGACGCCCTTCGCGCCCTTCTTCACCGAGTCCACTTTGCTCCCGGTGAAGATCTGGATGCCTCTCTTGCGAAAGGCCTTGTCCAGCTCGGCGGAGATTTCCTCGTCTTCCACGGGAACGACGCGGGGAAGCATCTCGAGAATCGTGACCTGGGTGCCGAAGGACTGAAAGATGGACGCGAACTCGACGCCGACCGCCCCCGCGCCGACGACGATCATGGACTTGGGAATCTCCGGAAGCTGCAGGATTTCGCGGTTGGTCAGGATGGTCTTGCCGTCGGGCTCGACGCCCGGCAGCGAACGCGCCTCGGAACCGGCGACCAGCAGCACGTTGGAAGCCTCGATGCTGGTTGTCTTGCCGTCCTTTTCGACGGAGACGCGCCCCGGCCCGGCGTAGCGGCCCCAGCCCTGCACCCACTCCACTTTGTTCTTCTTGAAAAGAAACTCGATACCCTTGGCGTGCTTCTTGACGATTTTATCCTTGCGCGCCATCGTGGCAGCCCAGTTCACCTTCAAGCCGCTCACTTCGAAGCCGAACTCCGCGGCGTTCTTGAAATTCCCGTAAATCTCGGCGTGGTGCAGCAGGACTTTGGTGGGAATACAGCCCACATGCAGGCAGGTGCCGCCCAGGAAAGGGTCCTTCTCGACGACGATAGTCTTCAGGCCCAGTTCGCCCGCTCGGATCGCGGCGACATAGCCGCCGGGGCCGCTCCCGATAATCGCCACGTCGTACTTTGCCACGAGCACTCTCCCTTCGACGCAGGCCGGTGCTGCCAATGCAGGATCAGAGATCCGCGGGGGCTTGGGCGTTCCGCGTCGCACGCTCTCCGCGGGACGCGAAGCCCGTTCGCAGGACACTGCTCCGGGCGACGGAAACAGCCCGCGATACCAACGCGCGCGAGCCCGGGGACCCGGCAAATTCCGAATTTTAGCATAGCCGCTCGGCGGGGCCGCAACCTTGGCGGCGCAGTGGGGACAGCTCCTGAATTGCGCTATTCTGCCCGCGTGAGCGACGACAAAAGAAGACCAGGCGCGCCGGAAAAGCAGGCCGCGGGACTCTGCGCCGACTGCGCGCACGCGCGGCGCGTCGAGTCTTCCCACGGTTCCGTGTTCATTCTATGTGAGAAATCCGCGACTGATCCGGGTTTTCCCAGGTATCCCCGTTTGCCGGTGCTGACCTGCGCCGGTTACAAGCCCAGGGCAATTTAGCGGGCGAGGGCGGGGAAGTAGCGTTCCTCGAGAAGCGCGGCGTGGTGCTGGACGTGCCCCGCGATGACGTAAGCGAGGCCGCGGACGCTCACTTCGGCCTTGTTCGCGACGCCGCGCCGCCTCCAGGCCGCTTCGTCGAGCGGTCGAAACAGCCCCAGGGTGGCGCGCCGTATGTGAGTGAACTCGTCCACCAGGTCGCTCAGGCGGCAGGCGGCGAACGGTCCCGAGCGCACGTAGTCGTCCTGCTCGAACCCTTCCATGGGCGTCTGGTCGGCGCGGGCGATGCGCAGCGCGCGATACGAGAAAATGCGTTCGCAGTCGTTGATGTGCCCGAGCACTTCCTTGAGGGTCCACTTGCCCGGAGCGTAACGCAACTCCGCGTCGCTCTCTTTCAGCGCTGCGAACCGCCCGGGAAACTCGGCTAGCTGTTTTCCCAAAACGGCGATGACATCCTCGCCCGCAACTTTCGCGACATACGCCTCGTGTGCCGGTGCGTACTCGTCCGGGTGAGGCCTGCCTCGGTTCACCATCGCGTTCCTCCGTCGTTGGAGCCGCCAGTATAACCCGCGCTGCTCATCGCGGCTTCCACCTGTACCGGCGAACAGGTGCGGCGACCCCGTCCACGGGGACAGTTACCAGGACGCGCAGCGTTCCTATCGGTTACTTACGCGCCCGCGGCGGCGCGTCGAGAATCCCTTCATATGCCGGGGGGCGAAGTGGCCGCCCCGAGGTGCACGATGAAAGTCAGGTCTGCAGCGTTCTTCTCTGTTTTGTTCTTTCTTTCCCTCTCGACTCCTGCGCAGTTCCATGAACAACGCGACGTCCGCGCGGCCCTCTCCGGGCGCGTGGTGTCCGCGAACGGGGAGCGCGCGATCCCTGGAGCAACGGTGCAGCTCCAGATGCTGGCCGGTGGTGGGTTCGCGGAGACCGAGTCCGGCCGCTCCGGCGAATTCACCTTTGCTCAGCTTCTCACGGGAACCTACACGGTTACGGTGCGTGCGCCGGGAGCCCCCGACACCAAGGAAACCGTGCAGGTAGAGCGCGCCAACCCTCCGCTCGTCTTGCGCGTTTCGGCCGGTAAGGCCGGCCCGGCGCCGCGCGGCGCGACCGTGTCCGTGCACGAGCTGAAGATCCCCGGAGACGCGCGCAAAGACTTCGAAAAGGGGATGGAGTTGCTGGCCCGCGGTGATTCCGGCGGAAGCATCGCCCAATTCGAGCGCGCCATTGTCGCGTACCCGGCCTATTACGAGGCCTACTACAGGCTCGGGACCGCACAACTTGACCTGGGCCGCGGAGACCAAGCCGGCGAGGCATTCGAGAAAGCCATCACGGCAAGCGACGGCCGCTTCGCCGCGGCGTATTTTGCGCTGGGGCTCGTGCTGTGCAAGCGGAGCAACTTCGTCCGCGCGGAAACGCTCGCCGAAAGCGGGCTTTCTCTGGAGCCGGCGTCCATCCTCGGAGAATTCGCGCTGGCCTGGGCTGAGGTCGGCCTCGGCCGCCTGGCCGACGCGGAATTTGCCGCTCGCGAGGTTGCGCAGCGCAAGCCGGACTTCGCCGAGGCGCATCTCCTCCTCGCGGAAATCCACCGGCGGGAAAACAAGCTCGAGGCGCTGGTGGACGATCTGGACGGCTACCTCGCGCTGGACGGCACGAGCCTGCGCAGCGCGCAGATGCGGGTGATGCGAGACCTCGCCGTGCGAAGCCTCACTCCCACGCCGCACGCCATGGCGGCCGCGAACATCGAGCATTGACTTCCGAATCGTCCGGATAGGCGTCAGGAAAGCCCGGCCAGCTTGCCCAGGCCCTTCATCTTGCCGCGCGCGGCCACCGCCCCGTACTGCTTCATCATCTGCTTCATTTGCATGTACTGCTTCAGGACCTGGTTGACGTCCTGAACGGACGTGCCGCTGCCGCGGGCAATGCGCTTGCGCCGCTTGCCGTCAATCACCGAGTGGTCGCTGCGCTCCTGGTCGGTCATGGAGTTGATGATGGCTTCCACCTGCTTCAGCTTTTTCTCGTCCACCTGCGCGTCGCGGGGGATGTTCTGCAGGGGGCCTATCTTCGGCAGCATGTCCACCAGCTGCTCGAGCGGGCCCATTTTGCGGATCTGCCGCAGTTGGTCGCGGAAATCCTCGAGCGTAAATTCGTTGTGGCGCAGCTTGCGCTCGAGCTCCGCGGCGGCTTTGCGGTCCACGGACTGCTCGGCGCGCTCGATGAGCGAGAGGATGTCGCCCATCCCGAGGACGCGCGAGACGATGCGCTCCGGGTAGAAGCCTTCCAGCGCGTCATACTTTTCGCCAAGGCCCACGAACTTCACCGGCGCGCCGCTCACTTTGGCGATGGAAAGCGCCGCGCCGCCCCGGGCGTCGCCGTCGAGCTTCGTCAGGATCACGCCGGTCAGGCCGAGGCGCTTGTGGAACTCCCCGGCGGAGCGCACCGCGTCCTGGCCGATCATGGAATCGGCGATGAACAGAATCTCACTGGGATTCAGTTCGCGCTTCAGCATCCCCAGTTCGTTCATCAGTTCGTCGTCAATGTGCAGGCGCCCGGCCGTGTCCACCAGGATAACGTCGCACGCGGCGAGCTTGGCTTCCTTGATCGCGCCGCGAACAATCTCGAGCGGCTTGTCCGTGCCCGTGCCGGGCCACAGCGGCTGGCCGATGGCTTTCGCCACTTGCGCAAGCTGCTCGCGCGCGGCGGGGCGGTAAACGTCGGTCGAGACAACCAGCGGGCGGTGGCCGCACTGCGCGAGCCACTTGGCCAGCTTGCCGGTCGTGGTCGTCTTGCCCGAGCCTTGCAGGCCGACAATCATCCACACCGAGGGCGGGCGCGAGGCGTATAGCGGCTTGGCGTGTTTGCCGAGCAGGGCCAGCAGTTCGTCGCGAACGATCTTCACCACTTGCTGGTCGGGCGAAAGCTGCAGCATCACTTCGCTGCCCAGGGCTCTTTTGCGGATGTTGGCGAGCAGTTCGTCGGCTACGGTGACGTTGACGTCGCCTTCGAGGAGCGCTTCGCGGATTTCGCCGAGCGCGGAGTCAATGTGCTCTTCGCTCAGCTTGCCCTGGCCGCGCAGGTTCTTGAACGCGCGCTGGAGCTTCTCGGTGAGGTTTTCAAACATGCGCCCGGTCCGTCGTCACTTCATTGTAGGGAAACGCCACGGAAAGGGTCAAACCAACGGACTAATTGCGCAGTGGCGTCTATTGCCGCAGCCTCTTGAGGACAACCTGGGCGCCTTGGCGGCGATGGACCTAACTTCCGTTCTTCTTCTGGAGCATGCGGACCAGCATTCTTGGCGATGTCAGACCCGGAACAACGACATTAAACAGTACGACAACGGCACCCAGAACCAGAATCGCGCCGTACCTTTGTGGACCGTGAAACCTCACCACGACCGATATCAAGACTGCAAGAAAGAGGGACCATAACAAGAGTAGATTGCTGCGAAACATGATGACGCCGCCGCCCAACCATAACTGGCAGGAATACAGAATCATCCAGCCGGCGTAAGCAATCGAGCAAAGCGCAAAACATTCTTTCCAATGAGATGGGGTGCTCCACGTGAAGAGCGATAGTGCGGAGACCGAGAGGAAATAGAGGAGAGAAACCAGACTCAGGATGATTAGTCCTAAGCCGAGGAGCACCCAGATCTTCCGGCCGTAACTCATAGCCGATTCCCTCGTACGTCGAGCCAGCCCCTTATGTGATGCCAGACCTGAGGAAACGTTTCGGCCGCGTCGGCGTCCATACCGGATGAGGGGTGCCGCCATGCGCAAATTCCAGACTGTTCTCGCGTTCGCCTTGATTGCCGTAGGCTTCGTGGGGCTGTGCTCCCGGCGGATTGCCGCGCAAGACGCCGTCGAAGGCGAATGGCGTCTGAAACTCGATTCCGGCTGGGGCGAGGGACGCTTCTACCTCGAACTACGCACGGAGAATCTGCGTGGCCATCATACTTCCGGCTCGACGCGCGACGCCGCGGACTTCACCGGCCTCGATCTCGACGCCGCCGCGAAAGGCGGGCCTGCGCATCTCGCCTGGAAGCGCGACGCCGGCACGTTCACCTTCGACGGCCGCTTCGAGAACGGCGAAGGCTCCGGCAAGTTCCGCTTTGTGCCGAGCCAGGAATACATCGCAGGGATGAAGGCGCTGGGCTATTCCGGCCTCTCGCTGGACCGGCTCTATGCGTTCGCCGAGTTCGATGTTTCGCGGCAGTTCATCAAGGAGCTCGCCGATCGCGGCTACAACGGGCTTTCGACCGACCAACTCGTCGCCCTGCGGATTCACGGCGCTACCTCGGAATTCATTCGGGACATCACCGCGCAGCTCGGCGGCAAACCGTCCGTCGACCAGCTTGTCGCCATGCGTATCCACGGCGTTTCCCCCGAGTTCGTCAGGCAGATGAAAGGCCTGCTCGGGAAGGTCTTCACAGTGGATGAACTCGTGGCCTTTCGCATCCACGGAGTCAACCCCGAATTCGTGCGCGAGGTCGAAGCCTCACTCGGCAGCAAGCCCACGGCCGATCAACTCGTGGCGATGCGCATTCACGGAGCCAGCCCGGAATTCGTGAAAGGGATGCGCGCGGCGCTGGGGCGCGCGTTGTCCGTGGACGAACTGGTCGCCTTCCGGATTCACGGCGTCTCGCCCGAATTTGCCGCCGAGATGCACCAACTCGTCTCCCCGGACCTTTCCGGAGACACGCTCGTTGCTTTTCGCATTCACGGCGTAAGCCCGGAATTTGTCCGCGAAATGAAGGAAGCGGGCTACGAGCACATCCCGCCGGAGCAGCTCATCGCCATGCGCATTCACGGAGTGAGCGCCGCGTTTGTGCGCGAAGTGCGTGACCGCGGCTACAAGAACCCCTCGATCGACGACCTCATCCAGTTGCGCATCCACGGCCTCTCGCGCCGCGCGTCGCTGTAGCGGCCGCACGAACGGGCAAAACTAGAACGTCAGCTTCACGCCGATTTGCGCGGCGAAGGGTATGCCCACGGTCGTGCCGGGGCCGAAGAAATCGCCCAGCGCGCCCGCCGGCACCCGCAGTTGATTGGGGTTGGTGATCGGCTGGGTCACGGTGCAGGCAGTATTCAGGCAAAACGCCGTGGCGTTGGCGAGGTCGTTCACGGGAACCGGCAGTGCCGAGATGTCTCCCACGAAGTTGTTTCCCGGATTCTGGCGGTCAAACAAGTTGAAGAACTCAACGAACGGCCGCAGCGTCACGCGCTCGGTCAGCGCGAAATTGCGGCTCACGCGCAAGTCCACCTGGCAGAAGGGCACGCCGCGGAACTGGTCGAGTTTCGTTTGCGCGCCGTTCACCACGGCGCGGTCGTTCGTGTCCGTTCCGTCGCCGTTGACGTCCAACGGCGTGGCGATGGTGAAGGGCCGCGCGCTCTCGAACTGCGAGAGCGTGGAGACCTCCAGGCCCGCGGGAAGCTGCAGCACGCCTGCGAGTACGAAGCGGTGGCGGATGTCCTCCCCGGAAGGCCCGTAGTCTCCCGGACCAAACGGGTTGCGCACGTCGGAAACGCCATTCACGTAGTCGAAAAGCTCACCGACGGTCGCGCCCCAGGTCATGGCCTTGGCCAGAACATAGTTCGCCGTCATCTCGAAACGGTGCGAGAAGCGGTGCTGTACCTGCACGGCGAGCCCGTCGTAGCGCGAACGGTTATCCGTGCGGAAGACGGAGAGGTTCGGGTCCGCGGCCGGCAGTGTCACGCCGGAGATGTACTCATAGCGGCGGTACTGGTGCACGCCCTGCTGGTGTTCGTAGACCACGTTGACGCGCCAGTCATTCGAAAAGGCGTGCTCCACTCCGGCGCTGGCCTCGATGGCGTACGGCGTGTGGTAGTTGGGATTAATCACTGCGCCCTGATCGCCCGGGCCGAGCGGCGCGCCGACATTGCCGTTGTTCACCGCGCGAAACGCGTCCACCCAGCCGTTCTGCGCCAGGTCGTTGTAGTAAAGCCCCGCGCCGGCGCGGACCACGGTCCTTGACGAGCCGCGCGGCGCCCAGGCGATACCCAGGCGCGGCGCGATGGCTTTCCGGTAGTCGTGAGGAATCGCCGGCTGAATGCCGAGGCCGGCGATAAACGGAAACGCCGGATTGAAGCTCTGGTCGCGCCCGGAAGCGATGAAGAGGCCGAACGTTGTGTCGTAGCGCAGGCCCGCGTTGACCGTCAAATCCGGCCGCACGCGCCACGAGTCCTCGACGTAGAAACCCAGCCGCTTGATGCTTTGAGAGAAGGTGCCGTCGCTCGCGGGAACAAACGTGGAATTGGGGCATGAGGTCGTCACCGGGTCGCAGGCGAAAACCGCTGCAAGCACGGCAGGATTCGCGAGATAGAACGACGGATCGAAGTCGAAAAGGTACAGCGTCTCGGCCGAGCCGGGCATGGCTCCGCGCAGGACGGGCTCGTGAACGAAGTTGACGCCGAAGCGCGTGGCGTGGCGTCCCGCGGAATGCGCCATGTCGTAGCGGTATTGGTATTTCTGCTGGTCGCGCACGATGGGAAACGCCGTAATCGGCGTGACGAACTGGTTGTCGCCCAACGTTTCGAACCCGGACGTGGTAAGGAAGTTCGCGCTGAAGGGAAACGCGAACGCGAAACCCAGGTCGGAGTTGCGGGCCTTCGTGTGGTGGAAGCTGTTGGCCTGCAGGGTCAGCGTGCCGCTCCAGGCGGGCGTGAACTGCAACTGGTTGCTCACGAGGACGCTGAAATAGTCGGACGTGGTTGTTGCGCCGGTCGAGGGCAGCGCGGCCTGCTGCACGAGGTCGTTCTCCGTGTGGTTGCGGTCGAGCGAGCCGCGCAGAAACCACTGCGAGCGGTTGGACTGGGCCCAGTCGAGGCGCCCAGAGAAGAGCGCGTCGCGAAACGGCACGGGCGTGGACCGGGGCACGGCAATGGACGGCACGCCGGGAAGCTGCCCGCTGGCGGCAAGCTGGGCCAGGGCCTGCAACTCGGACTGGCTGTTCGCGCTGTAAGTCACGCTGGCGTCCTCGTTCACATATTCGAAAGAAGCGAAGAACCACAGCTTGTGCCGCACCAGGGGTCCGCCGATTGTGGCGATGCCGTTCTGGCGCGCAAAAGGCTGCTTAGGGTCGGGTTCAGGGTTGTCCAGTTGGTTGCGCGCATTCAGCGCGTCTCCGCGGTAGTAGTAAGAGAGCCCGCCATGCCATTCGTCCGTGCCGCGCCGCGTGGAGATAATCACGCTGCCGCCGTTGGTCCGCGAAGTGTCTGCCCCGAACTGTGCCGTCCGCACCACGAACTCCTGCATCGCTTCCGGTGAATAGTTCTGCAGGAACCCGCCGATGTAGTCGTCGTTGTTGTCCCCGCCGTCCACGGAGAGGTCCACGTTGAGCCCGGAGCTGCCGCCGAAGGAAACCGCCGTGATGCGCGCCTTGGTCGGATCGGAAGGCTCGACGGGAGCGGTGAACGGCGCCAGCAGCGAGATGTTCGCAAAGCTGCGCGCGAAGAGCGGAATCTCGTCGAGGTCGCCCGAGGTGATGACGGTCTTTTCGACGCTGCTGGTCGTTTCAATCGGCTGCGCGCCGAGCGAAGGGCCGCGATCGCGCACCTGCACCGTCTCGCGGACCGTGCGCGGAGCGAGCGCGACATTCACGGCGGATTCGCCGCTGACCGCCACCGCGCAATTCGCGGAATACCCGCCGAAGCCCTCTGCTTCGACGGTCAAACGGTACGCGCCCGGCGGCAACAACTCGAAACGATACTCGCCCCGGCCGTCCGTCACGGCTTTGCGCTCGAAGCCCGATCCGGACTGCACCAGCGCCAGGCGCGCTCCGGCAATCCGCCCGCCGCTCGAATCGCGCACCACGACCAGCAACGACCCGCGCGCCTCCTGCCGCCGCGCAGGGGACGCAAACCCGGCGAGCAAAGACAACAACACTCCAACGGCGAACGGAATGGCACGTGTTTTCAATTCACACCCCTGTGAACCGGCGGGCTTCTTGAAGTACACAGAAGTTGTACCACAGACCCGGGTACAGAGGGCGCGGCGGGTTGTTGAAGAGCGCGACGCCGGATAGAATCGCGCCCATCTAAACAGCCGATCCGAACGGGAGGAACGATGCTCGACCGCCGCGGCTTTCTCACCTCCGTCGCCGGAGTCGCAGGGGCAGCCGGCCTCGCAGCCACGCTCGGCCTTCGCGCAGGCGTGCTGGAGCGCCTGCAGCAGGCCCCCGCCTCGCTGCCGGACGCTTCGCTCTTCGACAAAAGCGAAGAGGCCTACTGGGCCGAGCTGCGCAAGCAGTTCCTCATCCCGCGCGACGAAGTCTATTTCAACAACGGCACCGTGGGCTCGAGCCCTGCTCCCGTCCTGCGCGCCATCTTCGACGGGTACAACGAAACCGAAAAAATGGCCCAGGACGACCCGGAGGACTATCCCATCTGGGGTTACGCTCCGTGGAACGAATTCCGCGACCCGCTGGCGGCCTTCGTCGGCTGCTCGCGCGACGAAATCGCTCTGCTCCGCAACGCCACCGAAGCGAACAGCTACATCGCCAACGGCGTGGACCTGAAAGCCGGCGACGAAGTCCTGATCACCGACCAGGAGCATCCCGGCGGCGAGCATCCCTGGAACCTTCGCGCCAAGCGCTACGGCATCGTGGTGAAGAAGGTCGCGCTGCCCAAGCCGGTGCGCGACGCGGCGCAGGTGCTGAATCTCTTCAGCGACGCCATCACCCCGCGCACCCGCGTGCTCTTCTTCAGTCACATCACCACGGTCACGGGCGTGGTGCTGCCCGCGAAGGAGTTGTGCGCCCTGGCGCGCTCGAAAGGGCTCATCTCCGCGGTGGACGGCGCGCACGTCCCCGGCATGATGCGCCTCAACCTGCGCGAACTGGGCTGCGACCTCTACACCGCCAGCCCGCACAAATGGCTCTTCGCGCCCAAAGGCTCTGGCTTCCTCTACGTGCGCGATGAAATGATTGACCGCCTGTGGAACACCATCGCCACAGAAGGCTGGGACGACCCCAAGCTGCGCGCCGAGCGCTTCCAGCGCATCGGCAGCTCCAACGTGCCGGCGCTGTGGGGCTTGCGCGCTTCGATCGAGCTGGCCAACCGCATCGGGATGGAGCGCATCGAGCGGCGCCACCGCCGCATGGCCGACTACGTTCTGGGCGAGATGGTGAAGCGCGGGGCGGAGTCCTGGACTTCGCCGGACCCGGCGCTGCGCTGCGCCATCGCCACGGTGAACGTGCCGCCCGTCCAGCGCATGGAACTCGAAAACTGGATGTGGAAGACGCACAAGATCCGCATCCGCGGCGGCGAGCCTTCGAAGTTGCGCCTCTCGACGCCCTACTATCTCCTGCCCGCCGACGTGGACCGCTTCCTCGCCGCCTTCGACGCCTTCCGCCGCATGAAGCGCCACGCTTGAGCGACGCTCGACGCAAAACTGAGTTTGAAACGCCATGGAGTCATTTGAATTGAAGGCACATGCAGTATCAAAGGTATGGAATTAGTACAGGCCGGAGCTAGACTGAAACACATGCCGATGCACCGCCAAATG
>DASPOW010000126.1:0-6508 GCA_035625855.1 Candidatus Methylomirabilota bacterium
GGCTGACCGGACGCCCAGATGTAGTTCGCGGAGAGCGACCAACCCCCGAGCAGATGACCGAGAAGGCCATGCTGCTGCTTGAAGAAGGGCAGGTTCTCGTTGAACAACAGGCTGACCTGATGGGGGATGTTGAGGCCGGACAGGCCGTATTCCGCCGTGGTCGTGTTCAACGGGTTCTGAGCGAAGGCGATGGTGTTCCCGCCGCCGAAGCTGCTGAAGATTTCACTGACGTTGTCGAGGGTCTTGCTGAAGGTATAAGCGGCCCGCAAGGTCAGCTGGTTGAAGAGATTCGTAGAACGAAACTCCATTTGCAAGCCGTTGTAGAAGGAGTAGCCGCCGTTGGTGCGTTCTCGCAGCACTCCCTGCGCGCAGTTGACGCGGCCCGCGCCAAGGGCGCTGGAGGCGTCAGACTGGCCCGGGCCGGGAACGACCTGGCCGAGCGGACACGGGGTGAGACCCGCGGGCACGAGGTTCGGGAAGTGCGCGGAAAGCGAACTAATGGATGGATTCCCGTTGATGGACTGGAAGAGGTCATACGCGTGGTCGCCGACATAGCGGACTTCGAATGCCGAATTCTTGGAGACCTCGCGCTCGAAGCCGAGGCTCCAGACTTCGACTTTGTCAGGGCCGAAATTGGGCGACATGGTTGTCTCAGCGAAAGACCTTGGGTCAAAAACCCCATTCTGCAAAGCCGGAGCGAGTTCGGCGCGGACGTTGGGTCCGGTGGGAATCACCGGCAACGGGAACGTGGTGGCCGCCGGAGAGGTCGGACCACGGAAGCCTCCGGTGAAAGTCTGGAGGAAGACCTCGGGCGCGGCCGTGGCCATGTTCAGGTAGATGTTGTAGAACGGCGGATCGTAGAGGAAGCGGAAACCGCCGCGGAACGTGGTCTTGCCGTGGCCTGTCAGGAAACCTCCCCAGTTCGGAGAATAAGCGAATCCGGCGCTCGGGCCGAAGTTATGCGAAGGCGCGGGGAACGTCGGGAACGTGGTAACGGACAGCGGCAGCGCGGGATTCCAGAACGGCGTGCTGCTGTTCTGCTGGGCCGTCGTCAGTGTGTTGAAGAGATTGGCAGGCTGGCCGTAGTAGGTCCAGGTCAAGCCCAGGTTCAAGGTCAGATTCTGGCGGACTTTCCAGTCGTCTCCGAAATAAACGAAGGTGTCGTACTCCCGGAAGTCGAGGTTCGTGGGTCCGGATGCGACTTGAACGCGGTTGGGGAGATTGTCTACGAGCGAGGCTCCGGGCTGGCCACCCGGGCATCCATTCGTGCCGCAACCCGCGGTATCGCCCCAGCCGTCGAACTGGAACACACCGTTGACGGAGGGCAGGAAGGCGTTGGGCGAGCGCTGGTAAGTCCAGTTCACACCGGCCTTCAGAGTGTGTTTGCCAACGACGTAGGTCCAGTTGTCCTGAGCCTGCCAGGTATTGACAAAGCGGAATTGCGGGAAACCGTTGGTCATGCCCATGGGCAGGAAGGGGAAATTGGGAAGGGCGGTACCGCAAACGCCGGCCGAGCCAAAGGCGCTGCCGTTGCAGACAAAGCCCGACGGAAAGAGGAAGTTCACGCTGGCCAGCGCCTGGTTCAGATTGGAGCCCACCGGGACCGAGCCAATGGTATTGCCGCCAAAGTCGACGTTGAGACGGTTGAAGCCGACGCGAGCCTCATTGACCATGCGCGAGGTGAGGTTGCGCGTCCAGCTCACGAGGATCGCCTGGCTGAGCGCGTTGACGTTAACCGGGAAGCCGGCGGCAGCGTTGCCGAAGTCGATGTCGAAGTTGTTGACGCGGCTGAAGATGTATCTGGCGGTAAGAGTGTTGCCGCCGAACTGCCAGTCGTTTCTGAGGATCCAATTGAAGTTGTGCGCCGGGGCATTCATGAAACGCGAAACGCCGCCGAATTGCACGTTGTCGCAAAGCGCGCCGGCATCGTTAAAGATGGCGAGCGGGAGGAAGGCCCTGGCGCCATTGGGATTGTTGGGGTCCAAGGGAACCGGCACGGGGACCGGATTGCCGCCCGAAACGGAGAAAGGCCCGATCTTGTTGAGGGCCTGCAGACCGGTGCTGCCGGGGAAGCAGGCGTTCAGGGTGGCGATGCCGGCGGGCGTGGGCGTCAGAAAGTCGGAGTGAAAGTCCGCCAGGAAGTTGATGATCTGCTCGTTAAAACCGGCGAAGAAAAACGCCTTGTTCTTGATGATGGGGCCGCCGATGGTAAAGCCGCCGAATTCATCATTGAGCTTCTGCGGCCCGGTCAGGTTGTTCCCATTGGCGTCCACCAGGAATTGCTTTTCCTGGTTGTTCATGGCGTTCAGGTAGGAGTTGTTCTCCACACCGTAGATGCTGCCATGCCAGTTGTTGCCGCCGGACTTGGTGATGATGTTGACGACGGAACCCGAGTTGCGGCCGTATTCGGGGCCGAACTGGTTGGTGATGATGACGTACTGCTGAACGAACTCGGTGTCGCTGACAAACAGGGACGGACCGGTGACGCTGTTGTCGTTGTTATTCTGGCCGTCGACCTCCTGGTCGTTGCTTCGCCCGCGGAGCCCGTTGACCTGGAAGCCCAGGCCGCCGTTGGTGTTGGCAAAATTGTTGTCGCGGCTGGAGGTGACGCCAGGGACGAACAAGGCGAGATTGTCGAGGCCTTCGTTTTCCTGAATTCCGGCGAAGGTCTGCAGCGTGGTTCCGGAGAAGGTGTTGGTGACCTGCGCCTGCGTGGTTTCGATCAGGGGAGTTTCCGCAGTGACTTCCATGATGGTGCTCGAAGGTCCGAGCTCGAGCTTCAAAGTTCCAGTGGAAGTGTCCGCGCCGGCCGCAACAGCCAGATTGTTCACCACCGCGGTCTTGAAACCTTGCGCGGAAACTTCAACTTTGTATTCGCCCGCGGGAATCAGGTTGAGACGAAAACTGCCGGAACCATCGGTCGTGGTGTTGAAGACCGATCCGGTTTCCTTCTGCGTGGCCTTGACCTGCGCGCCCACAACGGCGGCGTTCTGCGGGTCGAGAACCGTTCCGGAGATGGAACCCTTGAGGACCTGCCCCCAAGAGGCTGCACCGCCCAGTAGCGAGAGACTCATCGCGACGAGAGCTGCGACGAGACGCAGCTTCACACGTATACCCATTCGGATTTCCTCCAAGGCATTACTCACGATTTAGAGTTTTTTGTTAGAGCGCGAGACCGAGAGGGCGACTCAGCCACGAGCCCCGGGGTTGATACGGGTTCCGACTATCTGAGGCAGACCACCTGGGGAGAAATCGAACACCCCGATGCCTAAACCACCGTTTGGAATAGGTTGCAATTGGCGGACCAGAAAGAGCGGCTAATGGAATCATGCAGTTAGATGGCAGGTGGATTCGCCAAAATTTTAGTTTATGGATTCCGGCGGCGAAGAAATATGAAGTTTCGGAGAAATCCCAAGGGCGAACAGTTTTCCAGACAAAGAATCAGTAGGAAGAAGCACTTAGACCGAGTTCCGGAGAATGGTCGAGTGTGAGAAACTACGGCGGCTTCGGAGCGATGATGGGCACACCGGCGAGACGCGGAATTGAAGCGCAGACGCAACGCGCGCAGTTCGACCTTACGTGGGTGCGCGAGCAGTTCCCTTCCTTACAGCTCGAGGTGAACGGGCAGCCGGCGGCATTTCTTGACGGGCCAGCGGGCACGCAGGTGCCGCGGAGGGTTATGGACGCCGTGCAGGACTACTTCCTGCGGGCGAATGCGAACACTTGCGGCGCGTTTGCGACGAGCCGGCGCAACGACGCGGTCATCGCCGGAGCGCGCGCGGCGATCGCCGATTTTCTGAATTGCACGGAGGAGGAGATCAGCTTCGGACCGAACATGACAACGATTACGTTCGCGCTGGCGCGGGCGTTTGGGCGCGAGCTGCAGCCGGGCGACGAGATTGTGGTGACGACGCTGGACCACGACGCAAACGTGGCGCCGTGGCGGGCGCTCGAAGAGCGCGGCGTGATGGTGAGGCAGGCGGATATCCGCGTGGAAGACTGCACGCTGGACATGGAGGACTTGCGGAGGAAGATCGGCGCGCGCACGAAGCTGGTGGCGGTGGGATACGCGTCGAACGCGGTGGGGACCATCAACCCGGTGGCGGAGATCGTGCGGATGGCGCACGCGGAGGGGGCCCTGGCATTTGTTGACGCGGTTCACTACGCGCCGCACGGATTGATTGACGTGCGCGCCCTCGATTGCGATTTTCTGGCGTGCTCCCCGTACAAGTTTTTTGGGCCGCACATGGGCGTGCTCTACGGAAAGAAAGAGCACCTGCTGCGCCTGCGGCCGTACAAGGTAAGGCCCGCGCCGGATGCGCTTCCGGACCGGTGGGAAACGGGGACGCAGGTGCAGGAAGGACTGGCGGGCGTTACCGCGGCGGTGGACTACCTCGCGGAGCTGGGTCGGCGATGCGAGCCGGGCGCGACGGGACGGCGCAAGGCGTTGAAGGCAGCGTACCAGGCAACGCGAGAACATGAGACCACTCTCGTGGCGCGGCTCATCGAAGGATTGCTGGCGATTCGCGGGCTGACGTTCTACGGGATATCCGATGCCAGGCGGTTTGGAGAAAGATGTTCGACGGTGGCGGTGCGGCTGGCGGGGCACACGCCGTTGGAGACCGCGACATTTCTGGGTGAGCGCGGGATTTTTACCTGGGACGGGAATTACTACGCACTGAATCTGGCGGAGCGGCTGGGAGTGCAGAAAAGCGGCGGGCTGCTGCGGGTCGGAGTGGTTCATTACAACACGGCGGAGGAAGTGGAGCGGGTACTGGGGGCGCTGCAAGAATTGGCGGCGCGCTAGGGCCCAAAAGGCCCCTGAGGTTACGGCAAGAAGATGGCGAAGAGACCGAAACCGATCGTGCTGACGGTGCTGGACGGGTGGGGCTACCGGGCGGAGACAAAGGGGAACGCCATTGCGCTGGCGCGGAAGCCGACTTACGACGCGCTTCTGAGGAAGTTTCCCAACACGCTCATTCACACATCGGGGCCTTACGTCGGGCTGCCCGAGGGGCAGATGGGAAACAGCGAAGTGGGTCACCTGAACATCGGCGCGGGTCGCATCGTGCACATGGACATCACGCGGATCGACCTGCTGATTTCGAGCGGCGAGTTTTTCCGGAACGCTCTGTTCCTGGAAGCCATGAAGCAGGCGCGGAGCCGACGGCTGCACCTGATGGGTCTGGTGAGCGATGGCGGAGTGCACTCGCACATCAACCACCTGTTTGCGCTGCTGGAAATGGCCAAGCGGGAAAAGGCGGGGGAAGTCTACGTGCATTGCTTCATGGATGGGCGGGACACGCCGCCGCACAGCGGGCAGAACTACCTGCGGCAACTGCAGCAGAAGATGCGCGAACTGGGGTGCGGCGCGATTGCAACCATCGTGGGGCGATACTACGCGATGGACCGCGACAACCGGTGGGAACGCATCGAGCAGGCTTACCGCGCGGTGGTGCACGGCGAGGCCGAGACGCGCTCCGGCGACCCCATTGCGGCGATCGAACGAAGCTACGAGCAGGGTGTGACGGACGAGTTCGTGAAGCCGGTGGTGATAACGCGGGGCCCGGAAGGCTCGGCTGCGCCCGTGGCGACGATCCGCGACGACGACGCGGTCGTCTTCTTCAACTTCCGGGCGGACCGCGCGCGGCAGTTGACGCGTGCGCTCATGGAGCCGGGCTTCTCCGGCTTTACGGACCCGAGGCGGCCTAAGAATCTGTTCTTCGTGGCCATGACGCAATACGAAAAGACTTGGCCGTGGCTGCAGTACATCATCGCGCCGGAAAAGCTGGAGCACATCCTGGCGCAGGTATTCGCGGAGCTGAACTACCGGAACCTGCGATGCGCGGAGACCGAGAAGTACGCGCACGTGACGTATTTCTTCAACGGAGGCGTGGAAAAACCCTTCCCCGGCGAGGAGCGCGTGCTGGTGCCTTCGCCGAAAGTGGCGACGTATGACCTGAAGCCAGAAATGTCGGCAGCGGGGATTACGGAAGCGGTGGTGAAGGCAATCGAAGGAGGATCGTTCGACGCCATTATCATGAACTACGCGAACGCGGACATGGTGGGGCACTCCGGCAAGCTGGAAGCTGCAATCAAGGCCGTTGAAGCCGTGGACGCGGGCCTCGGGGAAATTTTCAAGGCGCTGAAGCCGCGCGGGGGCGCCTGGATTATCACGGCGGACCACGGCAACGCGGAGACGATGATCGACCCGGTGACGGGCGGCCCGCACACCTACCACACGACGAATCCCGTACCGTTCATTCTGGTGAGCGACGACGGCGGCGGAAAGCTGAAGGCGAACGGATCCCTGCGGGACATCGCCCCGACGTTGCTGGCGGTTGTTAGCGAACGACAGCCCGCCGAGATGACCGGGCACAGCCTGAGGAATGACTAGCAGGCACGCCTCTTCCACGAACATGGGCGCGAAAACAGAGCGGACGACTCCCGCAGAAACGAAGCTTGTGATTTGCGTGTGGCATCCGTTTTCAGAATGGCGCCCCAAGCC
>DASPOW010000127.1:0-3362 GCA_035625855.1 Candidatus Methylomirabilota bacterium
GCTTCAGCGTTCTGGCCTCCGAACGTGAGCTGCTTTACGTGGCGGAGATGCTTCTCGCGAGGATCGCGCAGCGGATCGTCGGGCGTGCCGTTGACCACGGGCCCCGGACCGCCCAACCCTGAGGTGGCGGTCCTTTCCTGAGCGGAATTCCAGAAAGGAAAAAATGCGCACGCAGCAAGAATCGCGGCGAGTGCTGCGACTCTCGCATTTCGATAGTCGTGCGCGTTCCCGCCGCTCCCCACCTGGCCAAGCCCCATGCGATGAATTATATCTTGCGGCCTGGCCTGGTTTTCAACCCGCTGCGAGTGGATCAGGAGGTCCGGCCGAGCAGGCACACACCCGACCATGGCCGGCGGCCCTGGCGGCCCTTCGGCTCGGGGAACTTGGCCACGATCCTTAGAAAAAACGGAGGACGCTTGAATCGCGCGGCCGTGGAAAGGAGACTCTCGACCTCGAGCGGGCTCCAGCCGTGCGGAGAAAAAAAGCTTGGACCCTCCTCCGGCCCGAACTTGAAGGGCGCGCCGATCTCGCTCAGGTGCTTCCCGGCAGTTCGGTCCATCAGCCGCAGGAGTCCCGGAGAAGCGATGTCCACAACCCAACGTTGAAAACGGTCGCCTGCGGCGAGATCGCGCGCAAGCGCCGCAACTTCTTCGGGAGCGAGATAAATCAGCAGGCCTTCCGTTATCACGAGAATCCTCTTTGCGCGCGCATTGAGCGCCGCGAGTAAGTCGCGCCGCCCCGGCACATTGGAGAGATCCAGCCGCACGCGCTCCACGGCACACGCGGGTTTCTCACCGGCCAGAATCCTCTCCTTATAGTCGAGGATTTCCGGCAGATCCACTTCGACCCATTGCAGGGCAGCAGGCAGGGTCATACGGTAAGGACGGGCATCGAGGCCCGCGGCCAGGTTCACGACCATGTCCACGCCCGCCGAGAGTTCCTGCGCCAGGAAGCGGTCGAAGAGGTAGGTGCGCGCGACCCAGGCCCAGGCGTTGCGGGTGCCGTCGGGGATGGTTCTTGCGATGTCCTCGCCGCGCTCGCCGCAAAGCCGTTCGGCGTAGGGATCGTGAAACAGAGCGTCCTGGCGCCGCGTTTCGCGCGCGCGAAAGTAAGCGGCCCACAGCGCCGTGTCGGAAATGTCGCGAACGACGGGTTGCGATGCGCTCATCAAATCGTACCTTGACCCGCGAGGCGGAGCGCCATCTTCGCGCGAGACCAGGCCCGGCGTCTTGTAAGAACCGGAGAGAAGCTCAGCTCGGCGACGGAGTTACCTGGAAATCGTCCCGCAGGCGATGCGGTCGCCGGCATTTCCCGCCGGATCGGTTTTGCCATCGTCGGCTTTGGCGTGGATCACGAGCGCCGTGCCGCCACCGGTGAAGACCGAATGCGGGCCGTCGGTCAGGGTCACGTTCAGTGCTACGACGGTAGCCTTGGACTTCCCCTTGGCATCCACGGTGAAATTGGGAATGTCGCCCGCATGGGGTCCCTCGGGATTCTGCAGCCCGTGCTTTTTTCCGTCCGGGTTGAAGTGACCGCCGGCAGACTTGAAATCCGGTCCCTCGCACTTGGCCACCTGATGGACGTGAACTGCGTGCTCTCCCGGCGGGAGGTTCTCGACGTTGAGTTTGATCTTCACGCCGTGAGCGTCCGACGAAAGCGTAGCCGTACCGATGCTCTTGCCCTGCCCGTTTTGCAGCTTCACCACGACCGGTTTGGGAGCCGGGCCTGCTTGCACGACGGCCGCAGCCACGATCAGCAAAGCGACGCCTGCTACCGCCATGGGCCTTGCAAAAGAGAAACGATTCATGGGGCGAGTCTCCTTCTAAGGATTGCTAAGGGTTGGCCAGCACAGGGATTGTACTCACTTCGCTTGCGGATGTCTCGCGGCGCATCCGGCACCCCGCGGGAGAGCCGCTCGTCCCCTGAAAAGCCTGTACGCGCGTACAGTTCTCGATTGACAACGCACAACAGGGCGGTGCCGCGCCCTCGGCTAGATTAGAAATGGGTCCGCTCGCCGACCAGAAAGCCGGAATCCTCCAAAGGAGTGTTGCGATGAAAGCGACTCTGTGTGCCGCGGTCCTCGTGTTGGCCGCAAGCCCCGCGCTCCGCGGGCAAGAGAAGAGCGCCCATGCCGTAGGCAGGCCCCTCGTCGTGGAGATTAAGGACGCCAGCGGCCAAAGCGTCGGCAAAGCGACGCTGTCGCCCTTGCCGTCGGGGATCAAGATTGCTCTGGACATTAAGGGACTGCCGCCCGGAGCTCACTCCCTTCACATCCACCAGCACCCACGGTGCGAGCCGCCTGACTTCAAGTCGGCTGGGCCGCATTTCGACGTTCCCGGATCGAAGGAGCACAACCACCACGACCTTCCTGCCGGCGACATCCCCAACTTCCAATTGATCGTCGCCTCGGACGGCACAGCGCACACCACCGTTGTTGCGCCGAATCTCTCGCTGGGAACTGATGAGCGGTCCGTTTTCAGCAACGGCGGCACCGCCATCGTGATTCACGCAGTAAGCTCCGGCGATTCCGCGAGCGCGCCTCCGCGCATCGCCTGCGGCGTAATCAGCAAGAGCGACTAGTCCGCTGTAAAACGGACAATTCCTACCCGGGGCGTTCGGTGACCGGTTTCGCGCCCGTCCCGGGCAAAGGGGACTTCGCGCCGCCCGACGCCTCGCCTTGCAGCAAAGCGTCCAGACTGCGATAGGCATAGAGCGTGGGCGCGGCGTTGGCCATCAGACCGCCGGTATCGGGATGCACGCCGAGATGCTCGGGCATGTCGGCGGCGCCGGTGCCGACCAGCACTCCGTCCTTCTACCTCTTCCTGTACACGAAAGACGTGGATTCGGCCTTCCAGAACGCCGTGGCGGCGGGCTGCAAGGCGACCATGCCGCTGCAGAACATGTTCTGGGGCGACCGCTACGGAAAGCTGCAGGATCCTTTCGGCTACCAGTGGGGCATGGCAACGCACATCGAGGACGTTGCGCCGGAGGAGATGAAGCGGCGTTCCGCGGAATTCACCGCAAAAATGGCGGAGGCGGCCAAGGCCGGCGCGGCTGGAAAGAATTAGCCGCGCAAGCACTGCTCGTCGGGCGGCGGCTTCGCGAAGCGGGCCCGTGCCGCGAGTCGCGCAACCCGGGCTCGGCTTTCGGGTTCGATTTCGCGGGCGGGAGTAGTAGAGTATCCGCTCGCAGTGGCCTACGCGAAAAAGGAGAGAGTAAAAATGATCAGCAGAAAGACCGCAGGGCTGGTGGTGGCGCTGTTGGTGATGCTGGGGATCGGTGTGACGGCGTCAGGGCAAGGGCGCTGGGTTTATCTGGGCGATGCCCACGTGGACGGCAACGTGGATCACGACAACATTCAC
>DASPOW010000128.1:0-3272 GCA_035625855.1 Candidatus Methylomirabilota bacterium
CGTCCCCCTATACCCTCTCGACCTTAACGAGGAACGCCTTGAACTCCGGCGTGTACGCGTTCGGGTCGACTACCACGGGAGTGATCATGTTGATGGGGTTTCGCTCCGTCTTACCCTCGTCTTCCGCGATGCCGCGATAACCCCAGTGAATCGGAATCCCGATCTGATGAACCGTTTTGCCGTCCAGGTTCAACGGCTTCAAGCGCCCGGTTACCATCGCCTTGGCGATGTACTGTCCGCGGATACTGCTCACCTTGAGTTTCTCTCCGCCCTTGACTCCAAGTTCCGACGCAAACTGATGCGAGATCTCGATGAATGGTTCTGGGACCAGCTCCACGTTCACCGGGTTGTTCTTCGTCCAGTAGTGGTAGTGCTCCGTCAGGCGGTAGGTCGTGCAGATTACCTGGTAGCCGTCTTTAGGCCCCGCGTATTTGTCGTACGGCGTCGAATACTTCTTGACCACCGGATTGTTCGGCCGAGCTGGATGCAGCAGGTTGTCGACCGGGCTCTCGAACGGTTCGTAGTGCTCCGGGAAGGGACCTTCAGCCATGCCGCCGAGAGGCACGAACAGCCTGCCTACGCCCTCCGGCGTCATGATGAATGGCCCCATGTGGTCTTTGGGGTTCGAATCGGCCTTGAAGTCAGGCACGTCGTTCCCCGTCCACTTCTGCGCCGCTTCGCTCCACCAAACCTGGCGCCGCGCAGAATCCCACGGCTTGCCCGCCAAGTCACAGGAAGCGCGGTTGTACATCACGCGACGGTTCGCGGGCCACGACCATCCCCAGTTCGGGTAGATACCGAGCCCCGATGGGTCCTCTGTCGCGCGACGTTGCGTCAAGTTACCCGCTTCGGGATAACAGCCGCAATAGAGCCAGTTGCCGCAGGAAGTCGTCCCGTCATCTTTCAACCAGGCGAAAGCCGGCAGTTGCTGGCCGTTCTTGATCTCCTGCCCGGTCTTTTCGTCCTTTAAATCCGCCAGCGCTTTGCCGTTGATTTCTCTCAGCACCTCCGCAAGCGACGGATGCTGTGGATCGGTGTAGCCCCACGCGAGCTTTAGGATCGGGTCGGGGAATTTCCCCCCGTCTTTCTGGTAAAGCTCGCGCACCTTCAGGAAAATCTGGGCGAGGATGTCCTGGTCGAGCCGACATTGCCCCGGAGGAGGCAACGCCGCGCCCTTCCACTGCAGCCACCGCGCCGAATTCGTGAAGGTGCCGTCCTTCTCCGCAAAGCCGGCGCACGGCAGCCGGTAGACCGTCGTGTTGATCTTTTTCTGCTCGTCTTCCGTGGTTCCAGGGGCCTTCCAGAACTCGCTGGTTTCGTCCGGATAGATCTCTCCGACAACGAGGAAATCTGCTTTCTTCAGCGCTTCGATGTTCTTCTTGGTGTCCGGGCCGATGGCCACGCCGTTCATGCCAAAAGCCAACATGCCCTTGACAACGCCTTTGTACATGTTGTCCCAGATGTTGGCCCACGAATAGTTGCGATCCACCTTCGGCAGGTACGCAAACGCGTAGTCCGTCTGTTTCGTCGCCGCGTCGCCGTACAACGCCTTCAGCAACGACGTCGCGAATTTCGGCGTGTTCGACCAGTAGTTAAACGAATCCCAGGGATTCGGCTTGGCCGAAGTCGGAGTGATTCTCTTCAGGTAGGCGGCGAAGTTTTCGTCCGCGGGTATTGGGACCTTCAGGTAGCCCGGCAGGTTGTCGAAAATGCCCGCCATGTCCGTAGCGCCCTGAATGTTGGAGTGGCCGCGCAGAGCATTCATTCCGCCGCCGGCGCGGCCGATATTGCCGAGCAAAAGCTGCAGCATCGCCGCCGTCCGGATGTTCTGCGAGCCATAGGAGTGTTGCGTCCATCCAAGCGCGTAAATGACCGTGGCGACCTTCTTTGTGTCTCCGTCCTTGCGGATGGAAGTAAACGTGTCGGCGACCTTCAAGAACTGCTCTTTCGGAGCCCCCGTGATGCGCTCGACCATCTCCGGCGTGTAGCGCGAGTATTGCTTCCTCAGAAGCTGGTAGACGCAGCGCGGATGCTGGAGCGTCAGGTCGTAAGCGACGTTTGCTGGCAGCGCCGGAGGAGGCGCCGGCTTATCGCCCGCCTTGGCAGCGATCGTCTTGACCGCGGGCGCGGGATGGTCAGGCTTCCCCGCCAGGTCTCCGCCTTCCTCGTAGTTCCACGTTGCCTTGTCGTAGACCTGCGTCGCGGGATCGAATCCGGAGTAAAGGCCGTCTTCGGGCAGCTTGAAGCCGTCTTTCACGATGAAGGCGGCGTTCGTGAAATTCGCCAGATACTCGCGATTCACCCGGTTGTTTTCGATCGCGTACCGGATCATTCCCCCGAGGAACGCGATGTCGCTTCCGGCGCGCAGGTGGCAGTACAGATCGGCGACCGCCGAAGTTCGCGTAAAGCGCGGATCAACCGAGATGAGCTTCGCGTTGCGGTTGCGCTTGGCTTCCAGTACCCACTTGAACCCGCAAGGATGGTTTTCCGCGGGGTTTCCCCCCATAACCAGAATCATGTCCGAATTGCGGATGTCCACCCATCCGTTGGTCATCGCCCCGCGTCCGAACGTTGGTCCCAAACTTGAGACCGTGGGGCCGTGTCAAACCCTGGCCTGGTTTTCTAAGTGGACGACCCCCAGGCTGCGCATGGTCTTGACGACCAGGTAGTTAAGCTCGTTGGTGTCCGTGCAGCCGCCCGCGAATGCGATGCTCTCCAGGCGATTGACCGTGTTGCCTTTTGCGTCCTTTTCGATGAACGTCGCGTCGCGTGTCTTCTTGATCCACCCGCCGATTTCATTGATCGCGTCGGTCCAGGAAATCTCTTCCCAGGCCGCTCCTCCCGGGCGGCGCACCTCCGGCTTCAGCAGGCGCCGTTCGTTCATAATATCTTGCATCAGCGAGGCGCCCTTGGGGCAAAGCGTGCCGCGGTTGATGGGGTGGTCCGGATCGCCTTCAACGTGCAGGACTTGCGGTGTAACGTTCTTCGCCTTGTCACCGATGGTGTAGATGATGACGCCGCAGCTGACGGCGCAGTACGGGCACGTCGAGCGGGTTTCCGTCGCCCGGGCGATCTTCAACGCCCGCAACTGGGCGCGCGCCGGCGCGAGGTCGAAACCCAAGACTGCGGCAGCAGCTCCCCCTACCGCGGTGATTTTCAGGAAATCCCTACGATTCGTAGGCATTGCAAAGCCTCCTCTGGGCGGAAGCCTGGCCTGGGTGCAGAAGTTCAGCCCCTTCTACAGCTAAACCTCTGCTGTGTCAATGCTTTTC
>DASPOW010000129.1:0-3313 GCA_035625855.1 Candidatus Methylomirabilota bacterium
TTCATCGAGAGATACGTGTCGGCGATAATCGCGAGGCGTTCGAGCGCGGCGGACCGTTCGGCATCCGGCCCGCTGACGGCGAGCCATGCAGCCTTCATCTGCGGCAGGCCGGCGATCTTTGAAATGCCGCTCAGCGTGAAGGTGAGGGTTTCTGCGTTTCCGGCGAAGCTCGGCGCGCGCACCTCGCGCAGCGAGAAGTCCCAAAACACTTCGTCAGCAATCAGCGCGATGCCGCGAGAGGCGGCGAGCGTGGAAAGGCGCGCGATTTCTTCCCGGCGGCAATAGTGGCCGGTCGGATTGTTGGGGTGCACGACGATGATGCCGCGAGTCCGCGGCGAGAGGGCGCGCTCCAGGGCGGGGAAGTCAATGGCCCATTCCGAGTCAAAGCTCAACGGATAGTGCACCAGGCGGACGTCCTGAATGTCTGCGAGAAAGCTGAAAAGCGGATAGCTCGGCACGGGCGCGAGAAGCTCGTCCGCGGGATTGCAGAGCAAGCGGAAGACGAAGGAGTAGGCTTCGCTAGTGCTCGTCGTGAGCAACAAATGGCTCGGTGCCACGCGGTCGCCGCGCTCGGCATAGTATCCGGAGATCGAGCGGCGCGCCGCCTCGAGGCCCAGGGGTTGCGGCTCGTACAGCAGCGACTCACGTTGAGACAACGCCTGCAGGATCGCCGTCCCGTCATACCCGAAGCCGCACTGTGTGGGATTCGAAGCCGTCAGATCCACAAGCGGCCTCCCCCCGGCGCGATGCTGCGCAAGCGCCAGGCTGAGGCGGTTGGGCGCGAGATTCCACTCCGTGCGGCGGGCAAAATGGATTCGCGGCATGAGCGCCGAAGGTTAGCATGAATGAACAACGCGATGGCGAACGGAGGCGGACCGCTTGCCGCAACGAGGGACATACGCTAGAGTCTCGCACTCACGCATCCGTTGAGGTGTGTGGACCAGGATGAAGAAGAAACCGGCCCGGGCTGCAACCAAGGCAGGCGAAACGGTAAGAGTTCTACTGTCGCGCAAGAGGATCCAGGAACGCATCGCGGCGATGGCGCACCAAATCCGTCGTGACTTCGGCGGCGAACCGCTGCACCTGGTGGGCGTGCTGAAAGGGGCGGTGTTTTTTCTCGCGGATCTCGTGCGCTGCCTTTCGGGAGAGGTCTCGCTCGACTTCATCGCGGTCTCGAGTTACGGAAAGAAAACGGAGTCGTCCGGACAAGTCAGGCTCACGAAGGACCTCGATTCGAGCATCGAAGGGAAGAACGTGTTGCTGGTCGAGGACATTCTGGACACGGGCCTTACGATGCAGTACCTGTTGAGGGTGATCGAGCAGCGGCGGCCGAAGCGGCTGCGCGTTGCTGTCCTGTTGGACAAGCCCGACCGGCGGCAAGCCCCGGTCACCGCCGACTACGTCGGTTTTCGCATCCCCAATGAGTTTGTGGTGGGCTACGGGCTCGACTACGGGGAGCGCTACCGGAACCTCCACGACGTTTCCGTCCTGAGCTTTGGCGGCAGGGCCAAACCGGCGGAATAAGAGCCAGACCCTCCCCGGCTTGGCGACCGGGCCATCGCGGCGCCCCTGCTATAATAATGTTCGACTGAGATGAAACCTGAGGATGCACAGACCCAAACGGCGGAAGCCGCGAGGCTGGAGACGCAGGTCCCGGCCGAGGTGCTGCAGACGCTCGTCGACATCGGAGAAGAGGTCAACGCCTCTCTCGATCTCGACGTCGTTCTGGCGCATATCGCCTCGCTCGTCAAACGGCTGATCGATTACGAATTCTTCGGCGTGCTCCTGGTGGAGGAGTCGGGCGAAACCCTGAAATTCCGCTTCGCCATCGGCTTCCCGCGCGAGGTCGAAGAGACGCTGCGTATTCCGTTGGGACGGGGCATCACCGGCGCCGCGGCCGCGACCGGCCGGCCGCAGCGGGTGGGCGATACGTCGAAGGATCCACGTTACATCAGGGGCATCGAAAGCGTGCGCTCCGAACTGGCCGTGCCGCTGATGATCAGCGGAAAATGCATCGGCGTTCTGGACATCCAGAGCCGGCACGTGGACTATTTCACGCGCGAGCAGCAAAACATCCTCACCCTGCTGGCCAGCCGGCTCGCGGTGGCCATCGAAAACGCGCGCCTGTTCGAGCGCGTCAGCGCGCAGGCGGACACGCTGCTGGTGCTGAACGACGTAAGCCGTGAGACCGGCGCCATCCTGGACGTTGAGGAGCTCTTGCGGCGCGCCGCCGAGCAGATCAAGCGGGTGATCGACTATCAGATTCTGAGCATCCTTCTTTACGATGAAACGCAGCGGGTCTTCCGGAACCGCATCACGGTCAAGTACGGGCAGAGCGCCCAAGGGAAGATCCTGGTCAGGCCGGGCGAGGGCGTCATCGGCGCCGCCGCGGCTTTGCGGCAGCCGGTGCTGGTGCCGGACGTGAGCGCCGATCCCCGCTACATCATGGTGAACCCCGAAACCCGTTCGGAATTGACGATTCCGATGATTCTGCAGGGCCGGGTCACGGGCATGCTCGACCTCGAGAGCCCGCAACTCAACTACTTCACGCAGGACCACGTGCAGACGCTCTCGATTCTGGCGGCGAACCTCGCGGTGGCGCTGGAGAACGCGCGGCTCTACGAACGGCTGGCAAGGGAAGAAACGCGGCTGGAGCGCGAGCTGCAAGCGGCGAAGCGAATCCAGGGCGCGCTGCTTCGGCCCGTGCCTTCGGATGACTACGGCTTGGACATCGCCGCGCGCTACATTTCGGCGCGGGAAGTTTGCGGCGACCTGTACGAGTTTCTGCGCTACACGCCCCAGCAACTGGGTTTTGCTCTGGGAGACGTCAGCGGGAAAGGGACCGCCGCGGCGCTCTACGGCGCCGTGGCCATCGGAATTCTGCGCAGCCTGGCGCCGCAGAAGCCTCAGCCCGCGGAAATGCTCCGCCAGATGAATCAGCTCATGGGCGAGCGTCGCGTTGAAGGCCGCTTCATGACTATGTGCTTCGGCACATGGCAAAAAGGCCGCCAGAAATTGCGGCTGGCCAACGCCGGGCAGTCGCAGCCACTTCTTTGCCGGGGCGGGCGCTGCCACAAAGTCGACCTAAGCGGATACCCGCTCGGAATTTTTGACGAGGTTGGTTACGAAGAGTGGAGCGAGACGCTGGACTCCGGCGATATCCTGGTGCTTCACTCCGACGGCATCGCCGAAACGGCCAACCGGGAAGGGCAGTTCTACGGCACGGAACGCCTGAAGGATTTGATCGAAGCCAACGCGCAGAAGAGCGTGTCCGAACTGGCGGACGAGGTTCTGCACGACGTCGATTCGTTCG
>DASPOW010000130.1:0-2443 GCA_035625855.1 Candidatus Methylomirabilota bacterium
GATTCAAGCTTGGATTCAGAAACCGCCCGATTTCGATCCCGCCAAGAAATACCCCTTGATCCTCGACATCCACGGCGGTCCGCACGCCGCCTATGGCTATGTCTTTGAGCACGAATTCCAATGGATGGCCGCAAAAGGTTATGTCGTTCTGTATCCCAATCCTCGCGGGAGCACGACCTACGGCCAAGAGTTCGGCAACATTATTCAGTTTCACTATCCCGGCGACGATTACCGCGACCTCATGCTCGGCGTCGACGAACTCCTCCAGCGCGGCTACATCGATGCCAAGAAGCTCGGCGTCACCGGCGGAAGCGGCGGGGGGCTCCTCACCAACTGGATCATTGGACAGACCGACCGCTTCGCCGCGGCCGTCTCCCAGCGGGACATCGCCAGTTGGGCCGCCTGGTGGTACAGCGCTGACTTCACCCTTTTCCAGCCTTCCTGGTTCAAGGCACCGCCCTTCCAGGACCCTCAGGACTTCGCGAACCGCTCGCCCATCACTTACATCCAGAACGTCAAGACGCCGCTGATGTTGATTCTCGGCGAGGCGGACTACCGCACTCCGCCGGAATCGGGCGGCGAGGAGATGTTTCGCGCGCTCAAGTACCTCAAGCGAACCGTCCTCATGGTGCGCTTTCCCGGCGAGTCTCACGAACTCTCCCGCTCCGGGCAGCCCTGGCACCGTATCGAGCGGCTCGAGCATATCGTCGGCTGGTTTGACAGGTTCCTTCAGGGCGTGAGCAAGCCCGAGTACGACGACGCCGTTCCCGCCGTTCCGGCGAAAGCGCGCGAATAACCCGGGCGCGCGGAAACGTTTTGGCGGGGAGAACGTCCAACCTCCCGGACGGCATGATCGCGTCTTTCTCTTTGCCGGCAAACTTGCCTACGGAGTCGTCGCATGCGCCGCCTGACCGTTCTTCTCCTGGCTGTTTCTCTCGTTTCGCCGCTGGCGCTGCAACCCCGAGCCTCCGCGGCCGATAACGCCCGCGCGCTGGTTCGCGCCGCCATCGCCGCGATGGGCGGAGAAGAACGCCTCCGCGCCGTCCACGCCGTTGCGCTGAAAGCCATCGGCCACCGCTACATGCTGGAACAATCGGAGCGTCCCGAAGGCCCCTGGCTGATCGACTATTATCAAATCTCAGAAACGCGCGACCTCGACCGCGGGCGCTTGCGCCAGGAACGCCAGTCGCGCGGCTGCGGCTCCACGGAATGCTGGAAGAGCGCGGAGTGGGATTCCTCAACCATCGTCGTTTCCGGCCACGCGGCCGCTTCGCTCAATAACGGCAAATTCCAGCCGGCCCGCGCTTCAACGCTGCAAGCCGCGGAAGAGTCCCTCGCTCTTGGGCCCGAGCGCGTTCTTCTTCTCGCCCTGGCCGCGCCGGACCTGCGCATCGAGGCTGGCGTTTCCCTCCACGGCTTCGCGCACCATGTGGTCGCGTTCCACTGGGAGGGCAAGCTGGTGCGTATCTTCCTGAGCGCCCGCACATCCATGCCTACGGCGATGGAAGTCACGCGCACGCGGCCCTACGAGTTTTTCTGGAGCCCCTGGGGGGATGTTACTTCCCGGGTCAGTTATGCATTGTGGATGCTGGAGCCGGGCGGGCTGCGCTACCCGCGCGAGTGGGCTTGCGAATTCGACGGCCAGCCCGACTGGACCCTGACCATCAACGAGGTCTCTTTCAACCCTCCGGTGAAGAACGAGGACTTTGCGATTCCCGACGACGTGAGCGCAGCCTTCGCCGCTCGCGTGCGGCCGGTCGAGGATCTGCCCCTTGGAAATCCCTCGACTCCGGCGAAGGAGCTGGCTCCCGGAATCGTCCAGGTGCCCGCGGCGTGGAACATCATCGAGGTTCGCCAGGCCGACGGTATCGTCATCATCGAAGCGCCCATTTCCAACGGCTATTCGGCGCGCGTCATCGAAGACGCGCAAAGGCGATTCCCGGGCCTCCCCGTGAAGGCCGTCGTCACCACCTCGGATTCCTGGCCGCACTTCGGTGGCTTGCGGGAATACTCCGCGCGAAACATCCCGGTTTACGCCCTGGACCTGAACCGCTTTATTCTCGAAAAGCTGTTCTCCGCGCCGCACCGTCTGCAGCCGGATGCGCTCGCCCTCCAACCGCATCCGCCGAAGATTACTTACGTTTCCGCGCGCGTCTCTCTGGGCCGGGGTGACAACGCGCTCGAAATCGTTCCTCTGCGCGCCCTGACCGGGGAGCGCCAGATGGCCGTCTATTTCCCGGCGCAAAAACTCCTCTACACAAGCGATCTTTTCCAGCGAGACGCCTCGGGCGGTTTTTTCCTTCCGCAAACGATCTCCGAAGCGGTTGACATGGCCCGCCGGGAGAAGCTCGACGTCCACACCTGCGTCGGCATGCATCTCGGCCCCACGTCCTGGAAGGACGTCGAGGCTGCCGTCGCCGCCCGGATCAACCAGCCGCCGTTG
>DASPOW010000131.1:0-4481 GCA_035625855.1 Candidatus Methylomirabilota bacterium
ACGCCGATGCCTTCGATTTTTTCGCAAACTTCCAGCGCCTCGACCAACCCGGACTTTTTTCCCTGCGGCAAATCAATCTGCGTGATGTCGCCGGTGATCACCGCTTTCGAGTTGAAGCCCAAGCGCGTGAGGAACATTTTCATCTGCTCGCTGGTGGTGTTTTGCGCCTCGTCGAGAATCACGAACGAATCGTTGAGCGTGCGCCCGCGCATGAAGGCCAGCGGCGCAACCTCGATGATGCCCTTTTCCAAAAAGCGTTCCAGCTTGTCCGCGTCCAGCATGTCGTACAGCGCGTCGTACAGCGGCCGCATGTACGGATCGATTTTCTGCTGCAGCGTGCCCGGCAAAAAGCCCAAGCGCTCGCCCGCTTCGACGGCCGGCCGCGCCAGGATGATGCGATTGACCTGCTTCGTCAGCAGCGCGGAAACCGCCATGGCCACGGCGAGGTAAGTCTTCCCCGTTCCGCCCGGCCCGATGCTGAAGGTCATGTCGTGCCGTTCGATGGCTTCCATGTAGTGCCGCTGGCTGGCGTTCTTCGGGGTGACGTTCTTCTTGCCGAACGCGCGCGCGCGGTCGGACTCGATCGCCCGCCGCGGCTCGATTTCGCGGTCCTCGGTGGCCACTCGGATCAGCGACTTCACTTCGCTGCCCGAAAGCGCGCGCCCGCCGCGCGAGAGGTGGTTGTACTCCTCGATGATGCGCGCCGCGCGCTCGACCTGCGGGCGCTGGCCTTCGATGACCAGGTTGCGGTCCTCGAGCGTTGCCTGCACGTCGAGCGAGTCTTCGAGAAGGCGCAGATTTTCATCAAGCGCGCCAAAAAGAGGTTCGATTTTTCCGGAGATATGGACGGTGCGTCGCATCCAGCCTGGCGGATTGTCCGAGGAAGCCCTCGAAGCGCAGCCCAAGCGCTTCTCGCGGCCGGATCCGCCGCTGTCTCAGGGTAGCGCCTCGCTCTGCGCCGGTCAAGTTTCCACGAGCGCGCCGCGAAGAGCTTGCCGCCGTGCGTCGCGAAGGTCCCTGAAAACAGATCGTTCATGCCGTTGTCTCTCTTTCTCGCCCGGCGTGTTAGAGTCTCCTTCCGGCATCGGCGGAGCGAAAACGCTTTCGCATACGCTCGCGCCGAGAGGGGGCTCTTGCCATGCGCCACATCCTGAGTGCTTTTGCGCTGCTTCTGTTTCTCTCGGCCTCCCTCGCGCAGAACAAGTCCCCCGGCAAGCCTCACGACAAGCCGATCGACAAGTCCCCCGCTGTCCCCACGCCCGGCAGGCGCCTCTACATCCACTACTGCGGCTCGTGCCACGGCGCGGACGGCCGGGGGATGGGCCCTGCGGCAGGAGCGCTCAAGTCTCCGCCGCCGGACCTCACGACGCTGGCTCAGCGGCACGGCGGGAAGTTCCCGTATGAGTACGTCGAAACCGTCCTGCGCTTCGGCACCACGTTCACCGCGCACGGCTCGCCGGAGATGCCCGTTTGGGGACCCATCTTCGGCGCGGAGGAGAATTACAACGAAGTCGCCGTCCGCGAACGCATCAAGCAGCTTTGCGACTATCTCGCGTCCCTCCAGCAGAAGGAGTCTTAGGCGGCTGGCCTGAGTCGGTCGGAGGTGCTACCATCCGCCGCGACGATCAGGTCAAATCCCTCAACTCAGGAGGCTTGCATGCGCTATCGCGTAACGGCCCTCGCTTTCCTTTTTGTTGCCGCGCTCTGTGCGGCCCCACTCCAGCCACAAACCGCGCCCGCGCCGCCAAAGCCGGGCCCCGAAGTCAAAAAACTCGGCGTTTTCCTGGGCAAATGGACGACGCTTGGAGAATTGAAGCCCAACGGCGGGAAGGTTACCGGGAGTGTCTCCTGCGAATGGGTGTCGGCCGGATTCGGAATCCTCTGCCACGAGACAATGGATTTCCCGGGCCAGCCCAAACTGGTGGATGTGTTCCTCGTGGGATACGACCACGAAACCAAGCAGTATGCCCTGCTGCAGGTTGGAAACGTGCCCGGGCCGGTCTGGATCGGGCGGGGCTCGGTGGACGGCAACACCTGGACCTGGACCGTGGACACGACGGACAACGGCAAGCCGCTTAAATTCCGCTTCACGCAGAAGATTACTTCGCCGGACTCGATGGACTTTACGAACGAAATTGGCCTCACTGCGGAAGCGTTGGCGCCGATGATGGTGGGCAAGTACGTTCGCGTCAAGGCGGGCACGGCCAAACGCGCGCCCGACAAACCGGCGGCGAAGTAGGGTGGCAACCGAAGCCTAGTGGCGAGTGCCGCGCTTTCTGAGGCTCTCAATTTCCGCTGAAGTCGGATCTTTAGCCACTCTCTTCGCTTCGGCCAGCGTGCTGCCGTAGGTACCACAGCCCGGCAGCGCCGGAACGATTGCTGTGAAGCCGCCTTCCGGTTCGGGGCGCAACCCGATGTTGAAGTGGCCCCGCTTTTTCTTGGCACGCATATGAAAAGTTCATATTCGCCCGAAACCGAGGCGACTAGTCGGCGGGGACGGCGCGGGATTTGGCCCAGTCGCGGAGGGACTGGATTTCCTCGGCGCGGACGACGCTCAGGGGCTGAGTGGCGCGGATTTCGCCGAGTAGCACTTCGGTCGAGAGCTGCTGTTTCCCGTCGAATGCGGTGTAGAGGCCGGAGACGATGGCCTGCTCGACTTCGGCGCCGCTGAAGCCTTCGCTGGCCGCGGCGAGCTTCTGCAAATCGAATTGAGCGGCTTCGCGGCCGCGCTTTGTGAGGTGCAGGGCGAAAAGCGCCCGGCGCGCTTGTTCGCCGGGCAAATCCACGAAGAAAATCTCGTCGAACCGGCCCTTGCGCATCATTTCCGGCGGGAGCGCAGTGATGTTGTTCGAGGTGGCGGCGAGGAACACGCCGCTTTCGCGGTCCTGCATCCAGGTGAGCAGGGTGGCGACGAGGCGTTGCGACAACCCGGCGTCGGCGTCGGCGCCCGCTCCGGCGCTGGCAAAGGCTTTTTCGATTTCGTCCACCCAGAGGACGAGCGGAGAGAGCTTCTGCGCCAGCTCGAGGGCTTTGCGCAAGCGGCGCTCGGACTCGCCGACAAACTTGTCGTAGAGCGCGCCGGCGTCAAGGCGAGCCAGCTCGTAGCCCCATTCTCCGGCAATCGCGCGGGCGGCGAGGCTCTTGCCGCAGCCCTGGACGCCGGTGATGAGCACGCCCTTGGGCGGCTCAAGGCCGAAGGCGCGGCCCTCCGCGGTGAGGGCGTTCCTGCGCCGTGTGATCCAGGCGCGGAGATGCTCGAGCCCGGCGACATCGCCAAACGAGGCGTCGCGGCGGACGCTTTCGAGGAAACCGTCCTGGCGGAGCGCCCTGGCCTTCGCCGCGGTCACCTCCGCCGCGAGCCCCGCGTCCACACCTTTTCGCGCCAGGATGCACATTTCGAGGATGCGCCGGGCTTCCTCGCGGGGCAGACCGACGAGGCTTTGCGCGAGCTGCGGAACAAGCGCGGCGCCCGCCGCGACGCGGACGCCGGTCGAACTGGTCCCGGCCAAAACCTCTTTCACCACGTCCGAGAGTTCGTCCTCGCCGGGCAGGGCCAGTTGGTACGGCACGGCATCTCCGGCCAGGTCCTCGGGGATATGCAGCGCCGCGCCGGAGATGACGATGGAGCGGCGAGCGGCGCGGAAGCCTTCGGCTAGCTCGCGCACGCGGCGGCAGATCTTGTCCTGCTCGAGGTAGCGGGCAAAGTCTTTGAGGAGGAAAATGGCGTCGCCCTGGACGAGCGAGAGATTGGCAAGGGCCTGCTCGGGGTCGGCGGTGTGATAGATGGGCTGGCCGCCGGCGCGGGCGAGGCCGGTGGTGACGCTCCAGGTGTAAAGGGCCACACCCAATTCCGCAGCGACTTTCTGGAGCAGCTCTTCAACGCGCAGCTCTTCGGCGGTTTCAATGGTGATGAGGGGATGGTGGGAATTAACGAGCAGGCGAAGCTCATCGAGCTTGTCGCGGCCCGCGGGAGCTGCGGCGGAAACCGGGGTGTTCGCGGGCGCGGCGCCGGTGGTCCAAGGCTGGGCCGGCTGGTTTGACAAAGGTGACCGCCTCGGCTAACGTAAAAATCGCCGAACTTCAAAGGAGCAAGTGATGGCCCAGGGACAGCCTACCAAAGTCAAGAAGCGCAAGAAATCCGTTCTGAAGCGCGCGGCGCAATCTCGTCAACGCGCGGAAGTGAACCGCGCGAACCGCACCCGTGTGCGCACGGTGATCAAGCGCATCCGGGCGGCCATCGGCTCCGGCGACAAGGCGGCGGCTTCGGGATTGCTGCGCGAGGCCATGTCGGCGATTGACCAGGGCATCGCCAAGGGCGTGCTGCATGAGAATACCGGGAACCGGTACAAGTCGCGCATCGCGGCCGCTCTGAACAGCATGCCGGCGAAGTAGAGCTTATCCTCAGGGGCTAAAGCCCCCTCCCTTTTTGGACTTGCCGATTGTCGGAGCCGAAGCTCCGACCCCCAAAACCCGGGCCGATC
>DASPOW010000132.1:0-2779 GCA_035625855.1 Candidatus Methylomirabilota bacterium
GCAATCTCCCGATTGTCGAGCTAGCCTAAAACATTCTTGATCGCTGGATACAGCCGCCGATACCTCGCATAGCTTGCATTCAGCATATTGACTGCATCTGGCTGTGGTGGAATCGTCGCCGCTACACGCACCACGGCGGCGCATGCCTCGTCGACCGAACTCCACACTCCTGCTCCGACTCCAGCCAGGATGGCCGCTCCATACGCGGCACCCTCATCGGCTTCCACGATCTCCACCTCGCGGCCGTAAACATCCGCCTGAATCTGCCGCCACAGCGGCGATCGCGCTCCGCCTCCCCCGAGTCGAACCTTGTTCACTACGATTTTCATCTCGTCGAACAAAGTAAAGGTATCGCGCAGGCTGAAAGCCACGCCCTCAAGAATGGCGCGAATCACGTGCGCCCGTGTGTGTGCCGCCGTGAGCCCCACCAACGCTCCCCGCGCGGCCGGATCAAGATGCGGCGTCCGCTCACCCATCAGATACGGAGCCCACAGCAAACCCTCGCACCCCGGCGCCGCTTGTGCCGCCTCATCAGTCAGGAACTCGTAAGGGTCGCGGACGCTTGCCTTCCCGTCGGTCTCCTTCACACTCACCCCGAACTGATCACGAAACCAGCGCAGCGACAGCCCGGCCGCCTGGGTCACGCCCATCGCGTGCCAGCGTCCGGGAATCGCATGGCAAAAGGTGTGCAGTCGCCCCTTGGGTTCGAGTGCGGGACGCCCGGCTGCCGCAAAAACCACCCCTGAGGTTCCGATCGTCGCGCTCACGGTCCCCGGAGCAACAATGCCCATCCCGACGGCGCCCGCAGCCTGATCGCCCGCGCCCGCAACCACCGGGGTTCCTTGCCGCAAGCCGGTCGCCTGAGCGCCTTTCGCGCTGACGCAGCCGCACACGTCTGGCGACTCAAACAGAGTAGGTAAGAAGCGCTCATCAACCCCGGCCACATCCACCATCACCTGCGACCAGCGTCGGCGTGCCACATCCAGTAGCAGCGTTCCTGAGGCATCCGCCACGTCGGTGGCGCGCTCTCCTGTCATCCGGAATCGGACATAATCTTTCGGCAACATGATGGAGCGCACGCGTTTCCAATTTTCCGGTTCGTGCTCGCGCACCCACATCAGCTTCGTCAGCGTGAAATTGACCAGCGCAGGATTACACGTCGCCTGAATCACCTGCGCCGCACCGATCTTCTCCGTCAACTCGCGGCACTGGGGCTCAGTCCGCACATCGCACCAGATCAGCGCCGGGCGCACCACCTTCCCCTGCTCGTCGAGCATTACGGCTCCGTGCATCTGGCCGGAGAAGCCGACGCACGCGATATCACCCGCTCCAAGCCCGCTGCTCTTGAGCGCTTTCGGAATCGCAACGCAGCAGGCCCGCCACCAGTCCTCGGGATGCTGTTCCGCCCACCCGATCTCCGGCGAGGCAAAGGGCGCGTGCTCTTCCGTGGCGGAAGCGACGACCCGCCCCTGTTCGTCAAGGATCAGGGCGCGCGTTCCGCCCGTGCCCACGTCAATTCCCAGAGTAAAGATGTTCTGTTCCTCCCGCGCTAAGCCTCAGGTCGAAGCGCGCGATACAGCTTTGGCTGGAAATCTGGAATGGAGAACGGCATCTGTCGGCGTGTTGTTCTGCCCGGATAGCCTCGTGCGGAGCCGCTTCGTTATTTCTTGCCCACCTTGAGGAATGTTCCTTCCTGGAGCTCGGTAAACGCCTCCCGCAGCTGTTCCTGCGTATTCATGACAATCGGACCGTACCAGGCCACCGGTTCCTCGAGCGGCTTTCCCGAGACCAGAAGAAAGCGAATTCCGTCACTTCCCGCTTGCACCGTCACCTCGTCACCCCGGTCAAAAAGAATGAGCGAGCGGTTGTCGGCCTCGACCGGAGGCGTAGTGTCCAGCCATCTGACCGCCTCCGTCGGCACGGCCAGAGGGCCCGAAGCGTTGCAGAATTTTCCATTCCCGGCAAATACGTAAGCAAAAGCATGGCGCGTCGTCTCCACCGGCAACGTCTTCCGCTTCCCCGGCGAAATCGATACATCGAGATAAATCGGATCGGCCGCCACGCCATCCACCGGCCCCTTCTTGCCCCAGAACTCCCCGCAGACAACTCGCACATGAGTGCCGTCGTCGTCGACGATCTGCGGGATTTCCTCCGCCTTCACCTCCTGATACCGCGGCGCCGTCATCTTGAGCCCCGACGGCAGATTTCCCCAAAGCTGGAATCCATGCATCCGCCCCGTGCGGTCCCCTTTCGGCATTTCCTGATGAATGATGCCGCTGCCAGCCGTCATCCACTGCACGTCACCCGCGCCGATGACCCCGTTATTCCCCATGCTGTCACCGTGCTCCACCGTACCCGCGAGAACGTACGTGATGGTCTCGATTCCGCGGTGCGGATGCCACGGAAAACCGGCCAGGTAATCCTCGGGCACGTCGTTGCGGAAGTCGTCGAGCAGCAGAAATGGATCGAAATCCTTGGTGTTGCCGAAACCGAAAGCCCGGTTCAGGTGCACCCCGGCGCCTTCCAGCGTCGGCTTGGATTTGATGACGCGCTTGATCGGTCGAATCGACATAAGAAACTCCGTCGCGACAAATGACTGTTCTTAAGGATCCGTACGCACTGTGTCGCGACCGCCTCGACGCCTTTGCTGAATTGCCGGCACTCGTGGCCTCGACTTGGCGTCGGACTACTCGGCTGCCTTGGCTGCCAGCGTTTCAACCACCGCGATATTGGCCAGCAACTCCGGCGGCAGGCCGTGCCGGTCCTTCAGGTACTCGGG
>DASPOW010000133.1:0-2933 GCA_035625855.1 Candidatus Methylomirabilota bacterium
CATGCAGACGGAGATCGAAGCGGCGCGCGGCCTCGTGCACTACGCCGCCTGGCGCAAGGACAGCGGCGCGAAGCTCGGCGCGGCGGCTTCGAAGGCCAAGCTGTACGCCAGCGAAATGGTGAACCGCGTTGTGTACAAAGCGGTGCAGATTCACGGCTCGTCGGGCTACTCGCGGGAGACCGACGTGGAGCGGATGTACCGCGACGCGCGGGTCATTACGATTTACGAGGGCACCAGCGAAGTGCAGCGCATGATTATCGCCCGGGAGATTCTGGACCGCGCGGCGCGCGCACAAGAAGTGCGCGCCGTCGCGGATTGAAGCGGCGCGCGGCTAACGCGCGAGACTTTGCGCCCTATTTCCACTCCGCATTGGGACAAAGAACGCGGAGAGCCTCCTGAACCGCTTTTTGGGACGGAGGAGGCACGGCGAAACTGTCCAACTGTTTTTTGCCCTTGAGCAAGTGAAATTCCAGGCCGTTGACAGCGGTCCTGATTTGGGTCACGTCCGCGAATTTCACGCTGACGGTTCCCCCGAGCACGAGCGGGGCGGCGAGTTGGAAGATTTGCTGTTGGTTCGGCGCGTACAGAGTGGTGGGAGGCAGCCGCAAGGCGAAGGTGTAGCCTTCTTCGTCGATCATTACGAAGGTCTTGTAAAGGGTGATTCTGTCCGTGCGATACGTGGCAGCGGAAGCGGCATGAGGCTTGCCGGCCTCGTCGGGGCTGCCGGGCAGATAGTACGTTCCACGCAAGAATTCGCTCAGGTCCTTGATCGCCGGGTCAAGCGGCTTGGAAACCGCGCCGTGACGGCGGAGGAGCTCCGCGATGTCCTTGTTGCCCAATGCCTCGGCGGCGGACAAAGGCGTGTAGCCCTTCTTGTTCCTGGTGTTGACCTCGGCATGATTCTCGATCAGGAGACCGACGAGTTCCGCGTCGTTTTTATCCACCGCCACCTGCAAGGGCGTGGAGCCATCGTTCGCGATGGTATTGGCGTCCGCATGATTGGCCAGGAGGAATATCGCCATGTCCCTTTGGCCTCGATCCAGAGCCACGCGCAACGGCGCAAAGTCCCTAATGTCCTTGGCGTTGACGTCCGCGTGGTTGGCGAGCAGCAACTCCACGATGTCTTTGCGGCCGAAAGCCGCCGCGACGAACAGAGGGGTCTCGCCGTCGTTCCCCCGGGCATTGACGGCAGCCTTGTTAGCCACGAGGAGCGCGGCTATTTCCTTATGACCGTTGTCCGCGGCCCAGTGCAAGGGGGTTGCGCCGTTATTGGTGTCCTTGAGGTTGACGTCCGCTTTGTTGGCCAGGAGCAATTCGACGGTGGTATTGCGGCCATTCGCCGCGGCCCAGTGGAGAGGCGTCGCGCCGCTGGCGTCCTTGGCGTTGATGTCGGCTTTGTTGGCCAGGAGCAGCTCGGCGACGTCCCTGTGGCCGTTGAGCGCAGCGTAGTGCAAGGACGTTTTGCCGTTCTTGTCCCTGGCGTTGACCGGCGCACCCCTGGCGAGGAGGAGTTCGGCGATTTCCCTGCGGTTAT
This sequence comes from Candidatus Methylomirabilota bacterium, assembly GCA_035625855.1. Lineage (GTDB taxonomy): Bacteria > Acidobacteriota > Terriglobia > Acidiferrales > UBA7541 > Acidiferrum. The sequence continues at coordinate 1,535 of DASPOW010000133.1, forward strand.
TGCCCGAGGCATAGTGGAGAGGGGTGGCACCATCGTTATCCGCGCCGTCAATGCGGGCTTTGTTTGCCAGGAGCAATTCCACAATGTCTTTGTGGCCCGCGGCCGCCGCCTGGTGCAACGATGTGACGCCGTTTTTGCCGCGAGCGTCGACTTCCGCCGCGTTCGCCAACAGCAGGTCCGCCACGTCTTTCCGGCCCGAAGCGGCGGCCCAAACGAGGGGAGTAAAGCCGAGGTTATCCCTGGCGTCGACCTGCGCGTGGAGGGCAAGCAGCAATTCTGCGACTTGCCTGGAGCCGCCGCCCGCCGCCGCGTGCAAAGGGGTAGTGCCGTTGGCATCTTTGGCGAGGGCGAGGCCGGGGTTGTCCTTGAGCAGCGCCTGAACCCTGGCGAGGTCGCCCTGTTTCGCCGCTTCATGAATTGTCTGGGCCACGGCCGGGCCACCGCAGGCCAATGCGCCCAGGATTGCGAGCACGCAGGCGCGCCACGTCCTTGTTCGTGTTTCGCGGATATACGCCGGCGGGTTCATTTCTTCTGGTTGAGCCAGGACTTTAGGTGTGAAGTCCCCCGCCATGTATTCGCGGGAAGCGCCGCCGGCCGCCATGACCGCCATCCCGCGGCCGGCCAGTTGCGCAATGGCTTGCTGGGGAGACATCAGGAACGAGCCTTGTACGAGAACGTGTTTCAAACCGCATTTCGAACAGACGATCTCCGGGCCGGGCACCTGGCCTAAGAAGGAAAGCGCGGCCTGAGCAACTAAATCCGGCTTCGCTTTTGGTTGGGATGCAGCGGAAGCCTGCGTTGGGCTCGTTTGAGCCGGCGAGGCCTGGGGCGATTCCTTGCCTCCGAACAACCTCTTCCAGAAGCCCATCCGCTCACCTCCACTCACATGTCCAGCTTGACGTCGGTTTCGAATTCGCCAGCGCCACCGAACGGCCACGAATTGGAACCAACCTGCCGGAAGCAGACCATGCCCGGGCCCTTACCGTTCTTTCCGGCTCTCCACGTGATGCCGCCGATCGTCATTGCCGGCAGGCCGTCCTCAGTCGGCACGCCCGCGGGGGCCTCCCGCGGAATGAAGTTCCGTGCTCCTCCTGGCTGGCCCACATCCTTTTTAAGGGCTGCGCTCCAGGTTTTTTCCCTCTCGACGCTCGCGCTCGGGAGTACCACGCTATGGAGCGCGCCGGCCGAAACGCTGAAGCCTGTTTCTTTGCCGTTGAAGGGAAGGATCACCCAAAAGTCGAACTTCCCCTTAGGCAGGACGGTCACGCGCGCCGTATCCAGCGGCACGTAGACGTGCGTTCCAATGTCCGGATTCTCAATGTCTCCGAGATTGAACCAGGAGAACCACCCGGTCCCGGTCACGACCGTAACGTTGCTTCGTTCAACAAACAGTTGAATG
>DASPOW010000134.1:0-3204 GCA_035625855.1 Candidatus Methylomirabilota bacterium
GGATACGCCGCCTGTTCCAATCAAACCGTCCGAAGGAATCAAGAGAAACGTTGAGCTGGCTCTGGTGAACGTCACGGTCACCGATCCCTTCAATCGCCTGGTGACCGGGCTGGACATCGAGAATTTCCGGGTATTCGAGGACAACGTCGAGCAGGAGATTGTCTCGTTTTCCGCCGAGGACGTGCCCATTTCCATCGGCGTCGTTTTCGACATGAGCGGCAGCATGGCCAACAAGATCGGCAAGGCCCGTGAAGCCGCCGTTCAGTTCTTCAAGACCGCCAATCCCAAAGACGAGTTCTTTCTCGTGTCCTTCAACGAGCGCGCCGAGTTGAGCAGCGCTTTCACCAATAGCGTGGACGACTTGCAGAGCCGCATGATGTATGCCGCGGCTAAGGGCCGCACCGCCTTGCTCGACGCGATTTATCTCGGGCTCAGCGAAGTACGGGGTGCACACAACGCCAAGCGGGCCTTGCTCATCATATCGGACGGAGGCGATAATCATAGTCGCTACAGCGAGAACGACATCAAGCGGATGGTTCGCGAGTCTGACTGTCAGCTTTATGCAATCGGCCTCTACAACCCGTTCGGCTATCGCCCGACTCCGGAGGAACTCAACGGCCCATCCCTCCTCTCGGAAATTACGGAGCTGACCGGAGGCCGCGTTTTTCCGGTGGAAAACCTGAACGACCTGCCGGACATCGCGGCCAAGATCGGTATGGAGCTGCGCAACCAATATGTTTTGGGATACAGGCCAAGCAACAGAACTCACGACGCGCGCTGGCGCAAGATCAAAGTCAAGCTGCACCCTCCCAAGGGACTCCCGCCGCTCAACGTTTATGCCCGGACCGGCTACTACGCCCCAAGCCGCTAAAGCCGTGTTCCCCGGTCCTCGCGCCGCTCTGCTGGTTTTTTCCGCTTTGATGGTGCTGGCGCTCGCGCCCGGCGCTCGCGCGCAATCGCCGCTCCCGCCCCCCAGCGCTCCTCCGCCTCCGCCGGGCCAGCAGCAGCCGAGCCAGGAAGGTCATACCATCCGCGCCAACGTCAACCTGGTGGTTCTGCACACCTCGGTGATTGACGAGCGCGGCCGCTTCGTGGACGGCCTCAAGGAAGAAAACTTCCGGGTGCTTGAGGACAAACTTGCTCAGAAACTCTCCGTCTTCAAGCGCGAGGACATTCCCGTCACGATGGGTCTGGTCATTGATAACAGCGGCAGCATGCGCGACAAGCGTCCCCGCGTGAACGAAGCGGCCATCACCCTCGTCCAGACGAGCAACCCGGATGACGAAGCCTTTGTCGTCAATTTCAACGACGATTTCTACCTTGACCTCGACAAGGACTTCACTTCCAGCGTGACCGACCTCAAGGAAGCCCTCGAGCGCATTGATGCGCGCGGCAGCACCGCCCTCTACGACGCCATCATCGGCTCGCTCGACCATGCCAAGAAGGGGCACAAAGACAAGAAGGTCTTGCTCGTTGTGACCGACGGCGAAGACAATGCCAGCCGCAACGACCTTGAAAAAACGATTCGGGAAATTCAGAAGACCGAGGTGGTCATCTATACCATCGGTTTGATCGGCGATGAAGACAGCAAGAAGTCCCGCAGCCGTGCCCGCAAGGCACTGAAAGAAATCGCCGAGGCCTCCGGCGGGCTGGCTTTCTTTCCGGAAAACGTTGCCGACGTCCACGAAATCTGCGTGCAGGTCGCGCACGACATCCGCAACCAGTACACCCTGGCCTACTATCCCTCGAACAGCAAACGCGACGGAACCTTCCGCGCTATTTCCGTGGACGTCGTTTCTCCGCGCGGGCACGGCAAGCTGACCGCGCGAACCCGCCGCGGCTACTACGCCCCTGCCGCCGGCGGTTCCTCCTCGTCAGGCAAAGACTGACCCCTTCTCCGAACTGAGTTGAATTGTCAGGCGCGCTGAGCCGGCGCCCAGTCGAATCCCTGTTTTCCGATGGGCAATGCCCGAATGCGCTTTCCCGTCGCCGCGAAGATGGCATTGCACACCGCCGGCGGCACGGGTGGCAGCGCCGGCTCGCCGAGTCCTGTCGGCGGAAAATCGGTCTTCAGGAAATGCACCTCGATCTCCGGAGGCACCTGCGCGATGCGCACCGGCGGAAACCCGTCGAAGTTCCGCTGCATGGCGCGGCCTTTCTCGAAGGTGATTTCGTAATGCATCAACTGGCTGAGCCCGTCGATGACCGCTCCTTGGGTTTGGTTGGTCGCGTTGCTCGGATTGATGATTTGGCTCCCTATGTCCCCGGCCACCCATACCTTGTTCACGCGAACCTGGTCCTTCGTATCCACGTGCACCTCCGCCACTTCCGCGAAGTATCCGCGATGGCTGAAGTGAAACGCCACTCCGGCCCCGGTTCCCTTCGGCAGGTCGCGCTTTCCCCACCCGGATTTTTCCCGCACCAACTCCAGCACGCCGCGCATCCGCTGCGCGTTGAAGTCGAAAGGTCCCGTGCCGCCGCCTTCGCCGGCTGGCGGGCCGGCCAGGAGGTCCAGCCGGAATTGCAGCGGGTCTTTTCCCGCCGCGTGCGCCAGCTCATCGATGAACGATTGAATGACGAACGCGATGGCGTTGCTGCCCGGCGCGCGCACCGCGCCGGTGGGAACACCCAGGGGCATCACTGAAACCCCCAGCGAATAGTTCGGCACGAAACGCCCCGGGAACTCGTTGTTGCTGATGCCCGCGCTGGGCGCAAAACGCTCGCCCTCGCCGAAGCTCACAAAATGATTCCGCCACGCCACAATTTTGCCCGCGGCGTCCACGCCGCCTTCGAGAAAATGGAATCCGCCGGGCCGGTAAAAGTCGTGGCGCATGTCGTCTTCCCGCGTCCAGAGAAGCTTCACCGGAACGCCGTTCAGAGTTCTTGCGATCCACGCAGCTTCGAACATGTAATCGTTGTTCAGCCGTCTCCCGAATCCGCCCCCGCTTCGAGTGATGTGGATGGTGATGTCGCGCTCGGAAAGCCCCACGGTCTTGGCCACAACCGGCAGGGCGCGACCGGGAGTTTGCGTCGGGCACCAGATTTCCAGTTTTCCGTCCTTATACTGTGCCGTGCAGTTTTGCGGCTCGAGCGGCGCGTGGGCGATGAACGGATACGAATACGCGGCCTTCACCGTCTTCGCGGCGCCTTTTAGCGCCGCCGAGACGTCGCCGTCGCCGCGCAGGATTCGCGCCGGAGTCTTCT
>DASPOW010000135.1:0-2949 GCA_035625855.1 Candidatus Methylomirabilota bacterium
ACCACCGTGCGTTCGCTCCGAAAATTCATCGCTCTCCCGGCCGTTCTCGCCTTGGCCGCCTCGCTCGCTGCGCCTCTGTCTGCGCAAGAGGATCGCTGGAACGAGCTGAACGCCCGGTTCCTCCAGCTCTATCGCCAGGGCGGCTATGCGGAGGCTGTTCCCGTCGCGCAGGAAGCGTTGCGCGTCGCCGAGGCCACGTTTGGCCCGGAGCATTCCAGGACGGCGACGTCTTTGAACAATCTGGCTGCGCTCTACGCCGCGCAAGGCCGCTACGCGGAAGCCGAACCGCTCTACAACCGCGCTCTGGCTATCAAGGAAAAGGCGCTCGGCCCGGATCATCGCGACGTGGCCATGGCCATGAACAACCTCGCCGAGTTGTACGGGAAACTGGGCCGCTTTGCCGATGCGGAGGCCCTCCACCGGCGCGCCCTGGCAGTCCGCGAAAAGACGCTCGGTGCCAACCACCCCGATGTCGCCCAATCGCTCAACAATCTCGCGGGGCTTTACTTGGAGGTGGGACGCTACGCCGAGGCTGAGCCGCTCTGCAAACGCGCCCTGATCATCAGGGAAAAAACGCTCGGCGCCGGCCATCCGTCTTTCGCGGCTTCCTTGAACATGCTCGCCGAACTCTACTTCGCACAGGGCAATTACGCCGGCGCCGAACCGCTCTACAACGCCGCCCTCGATGTCGCGGAGAATGCCTTGGGGCCGGAGCATCCCAACGTGGCTGTGGCCCTGAACAACTTGGCGCAGCTTTATCGCGCCCAAGGCAAGTACGCCGAAGCGGAGCCGCTCTACCTGCGCGCGCTTCTGATCGACAAGGAGTCGTTCGGTGCTGAGCACCCCGACTTTGCCGCCGCCCTCACCAATCTCGCTGCGCTCTACTACGATGAAGGAAAGTACGCCGAGGCCGAACCGTTCTTCCGGCGCGCACTGGCCATCGACGAGGCGGCGCTGGGAGCGGACCACCCGGACCTCGCTTCGGATCTGAACAACCTGGCGGCCTTGTACCAGGCTCAGGGCAAGTACGCCGAGGCGGGGACTCTCCTCCAGCGCTCCCTGGCCATTCTGCAGAGCGCTCTTGGGCCGGAGCATCCCAACGTGGCCTCGACGATCAGCAACCTCGCGGCCGCTTACCGCGCGCAGGGCAAGTATGCCGAGGCCGAACCGCTCTACAAGCGCGCCCTGGCCATTGATGAGAAAGCCCTCGGGACCGGGCATCCCTACACGGGAACCGTGCTGAACCACCTCGCCGGTCTTTATTACGCCTGGGGCAAGCCCGACGAGGCAGAAAACTTCTTTGAGCGTGGCCGCCAGAATCTGGCTGCGCAATTCGAGCGGCATTTTGCGTACATGAGTGAGAAGGAACGCCTCGAGTTCCGGGATGCCGTGGCCCGCTTCTTCCCGGCCTATTTCAGCTTCTGCCTTGCCTATCGCGAGCGGGTCCCCAGGCTCACCGCCGGCATGTACAACACTCTTTTGTGGGAGAAGGGCTTCATTGCCGCGAGCATGGCGGCAATGTGGACAAAGATCGCCGCCGCCGGCGATCCGGAGGCCGTGCTCCTCCTCCGCGAACTCGCCGCGAAAAGGACCGAATCATCGAACATCGCCGGAATCCTCGCGCGCCAGCCGGCTCAGTCGCAGGAACTCGTTCAGCGCAAAGCCCGGTTGGACGAGCAAACCAACGAAATCGAGAGGCAGTTGGTCCGTCGCTCGGCCGCTCTCGCGGAGGACAAGAAAGTCGCCCAGGCGACCTGGGGCGACGTCCAGAGGGCGTTAGGCAAGGACGAGGCGGCCGTCGAGTTCGTGCGCTTCCCCTTTCACGACGGAAAGAATTGGAGCGGGAAAAACTTCTACGCGGCTCTTGTCCTCACGCAGGAAACCGCGGGTGGACCCGCGCTGGTCCTGCTGGGCGAGGCGGAAAATCTCGAGGGCGAACCCTTCCGGGATTATCGCGAGTGGGTCCGGCCGGCCGGCGGCTGGCGCCAATCCTCCACCGCGGCGGGCGCAAAGTTCTACGACGCATTTTGGAAGCCGCTCGAAGCTGCACTGGGACCTGCCAGGCGCGTCTATTTGTCGCTGGACGGCGAGCTGAGCCAGGTCTCCTGGCCCGTTATCCCGGACCATGACGGCCGGTTGCTCATGGAAACCTTCGACCTGCGCCCCGTGCTGAGCACCAAGGACGTGTTACGCGCCAAACGCACGGCAAAAAACAACACCGCCGCCCTCATCGGCAATCCCGCCTTTGATTTGAGCGAGTCGGAACAGCACGCGGCCGTTGCCAGGCTGCCCCGCAGGGAAGGGACCGCTCCGGCTTCCGTCGTTGCGGGAACCCGCTCTCGCGAGCGCGGCACTTCCGTGGGTCCTCTGCCCGGCACGCAGGTTGAGGTGGACGCCGTCCGCGGCCTGCTGGAAGAGAAGGGCTGGCGCGTCGAACGCTACACGCAGGACGCCGCTCTCGAGGAGACGGTGAAACGCGTACAAGGCCCGCGGTTGCTGCACATTGCCACCCACGGCTTCTTCGAGGCGGACCAGCAAGCAAAGCGGCGCGCGTTCTCCGACGACCAGCCGTTGGGTCTCGAGGATCCCATGCTCCGGTCCGGCCTGCTCTTTGCCGGAGCGAACCGCACGCTCGGCGCATCCATCTCAAGCCCGGCGCCGGACCTGGACGACGGGGTCCTCACGGCCTATGAGGCGACAGGGCTCAACCTCCAAAACACCGAGCTTGTCGTCCTTAGCGCGTGTCAGACCGGGCTGGGAGAAGTCAAGAGCGGAGAAGGCGTCTTCGGCCTGCAGCGGGCGATGCAGGAGGCCGGCGCGGAAGCGGTGCTCATGAGCTTGTGGTCCGTTCCCGACGAAGATACTCAGCAACTGATGAAGCTTTTTTACAGTTACTGGCTGGCGGGTGCAGACAAGCACGAAGCGCTGCGCCGCGCGCAGTTGGATTTG
>DASPOW010000136.1:0-2351 GCA_035625855.1 Candidatus Methylomirabilota bacterium
GTGAGCCATGGTCAGATGGTTTGAAGCGATGGCCAGGTGCGCGCTGCTTGCGAGCCGCACAAGGTCATTGGTGTAAGGAAGGGGATAGGCTTCGTCGAAATCATTCACGCCCCAGGCGAGGCGACCTTCGGCATCGCGCCAGGTGCCGAAGTTCTCCAAATGAAGGTCACCCACGGCGAGCAATTCCGGAGCGCCGGCAACTTCGGGACAGAGCTTCGGCCAAAGCTGCATCCAGCGATAAAACGTGGCGCGGAAAAAGGGAAACGCGGCCGAGGCCATCTCGCGGTGCTTCAGGGCGAGATCGTCTGAAAGAAGGTCCAGCTGTTTCCCGAGCCACTCTTCGTACTTACGTGTTGCTTTGGCGATTTTCATGCGGTTTGTACCGGAGTTTCAGAGAGCTTCCGCCTCCGAGAAGCGTAAGAGGCAAATGGCGTATCGTCAACGGGCACCACGAGCGAACCGCGCCGTTCGCCCCAAATCGAGCGCGTCTGGCGCCGTGCCGGAAGACTGTGAGATTCTACCCAGCCGCAGGAAAGGGAAAGGCTATGGCCAAGCAGTTTGACCAGCTGAGCGAGCGAGAGATTCTGGCGCTGGCAATTGGGCTGGAAGAAGAAGACGGGCGGATCTACGGGGACTTCGCGGATGGGCTGCGCGATTCATACCCGGCGACGGCGCACATGTTCGAGGAAATGAAAGCCGAGGAAGCGACGCACAGGACGCGTCTTGTGGAGAAATTCCGGCAGCGTTTCGGCGAGCATATCCCGCTCATCCGGCGCGAAGACGTGAAGGGATTCCTGAAGCGCAGGCCAGTATGGCTTGTGCGCCCCCTGGGGATTGACACGGTTCGCAAGCAGGCGGAGGTCATGGAACTGGAGACGCGCCGGTTCTACGAACGCGCGGTGACGAGGATCAGCGACGCTTCGACGCGCGAGTTGCTGAACGAGTTGGCCGAAATAGAGCGGCAACACTACGCCAAGGCGGAGTCGCTCGAAGAAAAGCACTTGGGCGCCGGAGCGCGCGCCGAGGAGGACAGGGCCCAGCGGCGGATTCTGGTGCTGCAGGTCATTCAGCCCGGGCTGGCCGGATTGATGGACGGCTCGGTTTCCACGCTCGCGCCGATCTTTGCGGCGGCATTTGCGACGCACAAGACCTGGGACGCTTTTTTGGTGGGCCTTGCGGCTTCGGTCGGCGCGGGTATTTCCATGGGTTTTGCGGAGGCCCTGTCCGACGACGGGTCGCTGACCGGCCGCGGACGCCCGCTCCTGCGCGGATTTGTTTGCGGTTTGATGACCACTGCGGGAGGCCTCGGGCATACGCTGCCATTCCTGATTCAGGATTTTCACTTCGCCACCATCATCGCCGTGCTGATCGTGGCCGTGGAACTGGGGGCGATCAGCTACGTGCGGCACCGGTACATGGATACGCCGTTCCTGCAGGCGGCGTTTCAGGTAGTGGTGGGCGGCGTACTGGTGTTCATCACGGGAATTCTTATCGGCAGCTCGTAAGAGAACCCCGTGGCCGGGCCAAGATATTTTTGTGCCGCAACTCCCCAAGAAGCCTATAATCGCCGTGCGGCCGTTCCCGGACGGCCGGATACGTCGGTTGCTCGTTGCTCGCCAGTTCTGCTAATGCCAGTGCGAGTCCCGGAACAGGAGGGACTTGATGAAGAATTGGTGCTTCGTCCTTTGCTTTGTGCTGTTTCTCGCCATCCCTGCCTCGGCTCAAACCACCTCGGAAACCCGCGCGCCCTCTCCCGGCATCTCACTTGCTCGGCTGGAGGGAGGGACGGCGGTTGTCGCGGAGCTGTCACGTTCCTTGAACACAAAGAAGGCCAAGGTGGGCGACATCGTCAAAGCCGTGGTTGCGCAGGACGTTCTCGCGCATGGGCGAGTCGTGATTCGCGCGGGGTCGATGCTGTTCGGCCGTTTGACGCTGGTCAAGGCAAGCAGCAGGGGCGACCGTGGGTCTCGCCTGGGCATCGCATTTGAAAAGGTGTCGCTGAAGGGCGGAGGCGAATTGTCGCTCCGCGCACAACTTCGGGCGCTGGGTCCGCCGGCCTTGAGGCACTCCCGCGTGGACGAACCGGACCAGATGCTCCCGCCGGGATACGTTTTTGGGCCCAATCCCAACGCGGGGGGACCCGCGAGCGCCGTCAAGACGACGACCAGCTCGGGAGCGCGAGGCGGTAATCAGGGCTCCGGGAGTCCTTCGACCGGAAGCAGCAGCGCCGGATCGCGGATCGACGCGGGCGCCAGCCGCGACGAGGCCAGCCAGCGGAAGCGCGAAGACGGGCGCGCCCTGAGCACGCAAAGCCGCGGAGTTTTCTGGCTTCCGGGCTTGACCATTTCCTG
>DASPOW010000137.1:0-2468 GCA_035625855.1 Candidatus Methylomirabilota bacterium
GCGGACTGGCGAACGGCCAAGGCCACGGCAATTTCCTCCAGGGAGGCGTTTCCGGCGCGTTCGCCGATGCCGTTGATGGTGCATTCGATCTGGCGAGCGCCCGCGCGCACCGCCGCGAGCGAATTGGCGACCGCCATGCCGAGGTCATTGTGACAATGCGCACTGTAAACAACGCCCGGCGGGTCGCAAAGGTATTCGCGCACCCGGCGGAACATCGCGGCATATTCATCCGGCAGGGCGTAACCGACCGTGTCCGGCAAGTTGATGATGGTGGCGCCCGCGTCCACGGCGACACGGCAGACGGAACACAGGAAGTCGATGTCGCTGCGGCTGGCGTCCTCGGCGGAAAACTCGACTTCCGCGACGCGGCGGCGTCCGAAACGGACCATCGCGGCAATGGCTTCGAGGGCCTGTTCGCGGGTGATGCCGAGCTTGGCACGGAGGTGGAGATCCGAGGTCGCCAGGAACACGTGCAAGCGAGGCGAAGCGGCGGGCTCTAGCGCTTCGAGCGCGGCGTCCACGTCTTCCTGCTTGGCGCGAGCCAAAGCGGCAATCCGCGCGCCGCGGACTTCCCGGGCCACGGACTTGACCGCTTCCAGGTCACCGCGCGAAGCAATAGGAAAGCCGGCCTCGATAACGTCTACGCCAAGGGAAGCAACCTGCGCGGCCATGCGCAGCTTCTCGCGAGTGTTCATGGAGAAGCCCGGGGACTGCTCGCCGTCGCGAAGGGTAGTATCGAAGACGCGCACGAAGTCCATGGAGACCCCCAATAGGGCTAGTAGACCAGCGGAAGGCCCCGTTCGCCTAATTTATCTTTGTTCTTGTTTAGATAATCCTGGCTTATAATTCGCGGCTGGGGCTTTGCATGGATCTCGGCGAGTTGCAGATGTTTCTGGCGGTAGCCCGCGAGGGAAGCTTTTCCCGCGCGGCCGAAAAGCTGTTCCGGACGCAGCCGGCGGTAAGCCTGGCGGTGCGAAAACTCGAGGACTCGATCGGACAGAAGCTGTTCGTGCGCGGCGCCCGGCCGGTGCGCGTAACGGACGCGGGGAAGCTGCTGGCGGACTACGCGGAGCGGCTGCTGAACCTGCGCGATGAGGTAAAGAAAGGGCTGGGCGAGCTGGAGGGCCTGCGCCGCGGTGAGCTGACCCTGGGAGTCAACGAAAGCTCGATCCACGCGCTGCTTCCGGCGCTAGCAAAGTTTCGCCGCCAGCATCCGGGTGTGCAGATCCGCGTGCACCGGGTCTTTTCGCGCGACATCCCGCGGGAGGTGCTGAACTATCACCTCGACCTGGGCGCCGTTTCCTTCATTCCGAGGGAGCCGCAACTGCTGGCAGTGGAGATTCTGCGGGATGAGCTGACGCTCGTCGTGCCGCCGAAACACCCCCTGGCAAAACGGCGCCGGGTGGAGATCCCGGACCTTGGGAAGGAAGTTTTTGTTGCACATATCGTGGAATCGCCCTTCCGCCGGCAGGTGATTGAGCTTTTTGCGCGACAGCGCGTTCCGTTGAATATGTTCGTGGAGTTGCCGACGATCGAGAGCATCAAGCGGTTCGTGGAAATGGGCATGGGAGTTGCGATCGTTCCGCGGATGTGCGTGCAATGGGAGGTGGCGCGGCGCCAACTGCTGGAGGTCCCGGTGCGGAACCTCAGTTTGCCCAGGCACTTGTACCTTATCTCGCGGCGGGACGCCAAGCTGCCGCACGCCGCGGCGGAGCTATTTCGGCTGCTGCGGGAAGAAGCGGCGAGCTGAGGGCGCGGAGCATTCCCAAAATGGGAATCACCACCTCTCGATTAACTCTACAGTACTGAACTTACTAAACTATCTTATGTCTTGACACGTCAGCGTTCAGGATAGAGGATACGCGCGTCTCAGAGGCCCCTTTCGTCCAAAAGGACAAGAAATTCGTCGCAAGAGGTAGACCATTGCCTCGGCTCAAGGCCTGTTGGCCCTCTCGTCATACCGTGGCATATCGGCGGCCGTGGTCCCTGGAACGCTTGCGCGGAGCATTGGCATCCGCCGTGTTTCTTGCCTGCGCGGGCGCCGCGGGCGCACAGAGCGTGCAGTATGCTTACAGCACGAATACCTCTTCACCAGGAGCGCTTTCCGGCTTCGCGAAGAGCGCCGCGACCGGCGCCTTGACTGCGGTGGCGGGCTCACCCTTCGCGGGAGGGCTCGCGCCGCAACAGATAGCGCTCGATCCCGCCGGGAAGTTCGCTTACGCATTGAATCCGGATGCGGACAGCGTTTCGATGTTTCAAGTGGACGGCACGACCGGCGCGCTGAGCGAGGTGGCCGGTTCGCCTTTTGGGACGGTTTTTCCCTCGGGCGGAGGAACGCATCCGCAAGCTGTGGCCATCGGGGGCGGCGGGCTTTACGTGTACATCGGGAACAAGACCGGGGCGTTACCGAACGACGGCTCGATTGATGTCTATCAAGTAAGCGCGACGGCGCCGGGGCTGGTGGCGCT
>DASPOW010000138.1:0-3930 GCA_035625855.1 Candidatus Methylomirabilota bacterium
GTGGGCGGCTAGCTCAGCTGGGAGAGCGCCTCGTTCGCAACGAGGAGGCCGGGGGTTCGAATCCCCTGCCGTCCACCAACCTTCTCCTCATCGGATGTTCCATCAACGCTCGAGCAACGCCTGTCTCCAGGCTTCCACATACTTATACCCGGTACCCGTATTGAAGAGCACGACCGATTCGGTCGGTTTGACCCAGCCCGCCAGTGCGAGCTTCCCTATCGCAGCGACTGTAGCGGCGCCCTCGGGAGCCGCGTAGATCCCTTCCTTTTCGGCCAGATCGCGGCCGGCTGCCAACATTTCGTCATCCGTCACCGCAATCGCCGCACCATGCGTTTGCCGGAGCATGCGCAGGATCAGGAAGTCACCCAACGGACCTGGCACCCGTAAACCCGACGCTGTTGTGGACGCGTTGCGGATTGGTTCGGCAGTCTCGCGGCCCTCTTCCCACGCCCGGACAATCGGCGCGCAACCCGACGCCTGTACGGCCACCATGCGCGGGCGTTCCGAGCCAATCCATCCCATCTCCTGCATTTCATCGAACGCTTTGCACATGCCAATGAGTCCCACCCCGCCTCCAGTCGGGTACAAGATTACGTCCGGGAGCTTCCCCGCGAATTGCTCCCAAAGTTCGTAGCCCATGGTCTTCTTCCCTTCCACGCGGTAGGGCTCCTTGAGGGTCGAGACGTCAAACCAGCCTTCCGCTTGCTTGCGCTCGGCAACGTAGCGGCCGCAGTCGGATATAAGCCCGTCGAGTTTCACGACCTGGGCGCCGAAGGCGCGGCATTCCATCTGATTGGCCTGCGGAGTGTCCGCGGGCATCACGATGACGGATTTGAGCCCGGCTGCGGCGGCGTATGCGGCCAAGGCTCCTCCGGCATTCCCAGCGGTCGGCGCCGCCAGAACCTTGGCCCCAAGGTGTTTCGCCTGGGCGACCGCAACGGCCATCCCTCGCGCCTTGAACGACCCTGTGGGGTTGAGCGCCTCGTCCTTCACGTAAAGGCGCGCCATCCCCATGCCCGCCCCCAGCCGTTTGGCCGGCAAGAGTGGAGTCATGCCCTCGCCGAGAGTGAGCGGCGGGGCGCCAGGCAGGACCTCCTCGTAGCGCCAGAGGTTCTTCGGGCGAGCCGCCAAGGCACCCAGCTTCAACGAAGCCGCGGCGCGGCGCAGGTCGTACCGCGCAAAAAGCGGCTTACCGCAGGAGCAGAGATTCTGGATAGTGGATGCCGGTGCCCTCTTGCCGCACTTCGAACACTCCAGGTCGGTGAGCGTGGACCCCGCAGACATAGGGTTGCAGTCTAGCACAGGGTCTGGAGCTGCCTTTTCGGTGGCGGCGCTCCGCGGCGCGGGAAGGTCCAGGCGAGGATTCACGGTACAATCAAGAAATGGCCGTGCGTCTCATCGCCCTGGATATCGACGGCACGCTGCTGGACAGCCAGTGGCGCGTGCCGGAAGCCAACCGGCGCGCCATTGCGGACGCTGCCGGCCGCGGCATCGAGGTCGTACTGGTCACCGGCCGCCGCTTTCCCTTTGCCCAGCCCATCGCCCGCGATCTGGGAGTGCCGGTCACGATGATTGCGAGCAACGGCGCCCTGATTCGATCGAGCAACGGCGTAACGCACCTGCGGCATTTGTTTTCGCGTGCGACGGCACGCAAGGTTCTCGAGGCGGCCCGTGCATGGCGCGAGGGAACAGCGGTGATCTTCGACCGGCCGCAGCGGGAGCAGATTATTCTTGAGGTGGCGGAATGGACCGACCCCCACCGCGCCGGCTACTTCTCCCGCTACCGCGAAAGCTTTGGCCAGGCGGTTCCGCTGGAAAGCTGCCTCGTCGAAGATCCCATCCAGGTTTTCCTTTCGGGCGCAGTGGAGGCCATCCGGAGCGCCGAGAGGCATCTGCGCGGCGTGCCCTTCTCTGCCGAGTTCGCGCTGGCGGCCACGGTTTACGAACACCGGGACTTCGCCATGCTGGATATTCTGAATCCGATCTGTTCCAAGGGAGCGGCGCTGGCTGAATGGGTCTCGGTGCGCGGCATTTCGCGTCACGAAGTCCTGGCAATTGGCGACAATTACAACGATCTTGAAATGCTGCGCTTCGCGGGCATCCCCGTGGTCATGGGTAACGGCGTGGCGGAACTTAAGGGCTTTGGCTGGCACGAAACGCTCTCCAACGATGAGGGCGGCGTCGCTGTGGCCATTTCGCGTTTCGCTTTGGCGGAGGCGGGATGCGCCTGAGACGCACGCTTTGCGCAGCGGCGGCCCTCGCGGGAATCACCGTTTGTGCGGGGCCCGCACGCGCGGACTACATCGTGCTGCGCAGCGGCCAGCGCCTTGCCGCAACGAGCTATGAGCGGCGGGGCGATGTGTTCCGTCTCCAAGTCTCCGGTGGGTACGTGGATGTTCCGGTTGCCGACGTTGTGTCCATCGAGCCTGAGGAGGTCTTCGGCTCGGTTCCGGCGCCTGAAGCCAAGGAGCCCTTCGCCCAATTGATTCGCGAAGCAGCGCGGCGGCACGGCGTGGACGAGGACCTCGTCACCTGCGTCATCGCCGTCGAATCGAATTTCAACGCGCGGGCAGTGTCGCGGCGAAACGCGCAGGGATTGATGCAGCTCCTCCCGGAGACGGCGACCCGGCTCGGCGTAAAGAACACTTTTGATCCAAAGGAGAACATCGAGGCGGGAACGGTTTACCTGCGGGAGCTGTTGGAACGCTACAACAACGATATGGTTCTGGCACTGGCGGCCTACAACGCCGGCCCGGAGCGGGTCGAGCGCTTCGGTAGCGTTCCCCCCTTCCAAGAGACGCGGTCCTACGTGAGCCGCATCACGCGGGCGTTCAACCAGAAAAAGTCGCGCAAGCAAAACCCCAAGCAGGCAATCCGCGCGGCGCGCACCGCCAAAGGCACCGACGGGCAGCCGCTCTGAGGAGCGCGCCAGACCAATCTCGGGTTCCCACGAAGCAGTTCAGCTCTGAGGAGGAGGAGGGGGATTCTGCGGCGGATTGCTGCCGCCGGGCGGATTCGTCCCGGGCGGTGTGCCGGGCGGGGTCGTTCCAGGAGGGGCCCCGCCGGGATTGCCCTGCTGCGGCTGCCCGATCTGCACGGGAGCATCCTTGCTCGGATCCCAGACGAACTCCCACTCGATGTAGCTGCGCCCGTCTTCGTAAATCATGATCGAGGGCTTCTTGATCTTGCTGGCAACTCCGACAATGTTGCCGCCGAAGACCTGTCCACCGCCGCCCACCGGAGTGGTGAGTGTGGATGCGCCGCCGGGCGTTTGGCCCACGATCCCTCCTAAAGGCGTACCCGCTCCCCCAGCGGTCGCTCCTGACGCCGTTCCCTGCGGCCCCGGCGCAGCGGATCCCGGTGTGAGAGGCGCCGTCCCTAATGGGTTGCGGTTTTGTTTAACGCTGCCGATGACCTGACCTCCCGGTCCAACGTAAAGGAGGCGCCAACTGCCGTCCGCGGTGTTCATCGGGTCCTTGTAGGCTTTTCGCATGTAATGGACGCCGATGTTGCCCTTGACCAGTTCCTCGATGCTCGCGGGGAAACGCCCGTTTTTCCTGTAGAAGAGCTTGATGCCGCGAACGTATTGTTTGCCGCGCCACTGCAGTTCGAACTCGCGCTCACGCTGGCCCTGGGTGTAGATGCTTGGCGCTGCCGTGACGACCGCAATCAGCATGAGGGTCAGGACGAACGTAACCACGAGCAGGGCGTACCCGCGCTCCGCTCCCCTGCATCTTCCAGCCCTGTGCTTCGTCCTATTCATGCCGACGGGGACACGTCCTCTTCGAGGTTGGCCGTCCCGCGCAGCCCGGAAGACAGCTCTTCGTATTCGAGATTGGTATTGCCGATGCGCAGGATGCGAAAACGGCCCAGGAGCGTTTCACCTTCGCCGACGATGAAGACATCGTCGCCGTTGGTGAAAAAAGCGAG
>DASPOW010000139.1:0-2842 GCA_035625855.1 Candidatus Methylomirabilota bacterium
CAGTCTCTACACCTTCGCCGGTCAGACCGACGTGAAGGAACTCGCGCTCTACGTTCGCGACAACATTACGGCAGGCAACTGGTCCTTGAACCTCGGCCTGCGGGGGGATATCTACAACGGCCTCGCCGCCCACAAGGAGGCTGAACCTCGTCTCGGCGTCGCCTACAACATCAAGGGCACGAACACCGTGCTCCGTGTTTCTTACGCCCGGGCGTTGGAGACCCCGTTCAATGAAAACCTCGTTCTCTCCAGTGAGGGCTGCAATAACGCCGTGCTGAATCCTCTCCTGGGCTGCTTTGAGGCGGCTCAAGCCACACCGCTCGCTCCTGGCTGGCGCAACGAGTTCCATGCTGGCATCCAGCAGGCGTTCGGCCGCTACGTCGTGTTCTCGGGCGAATACATCTGGAAATACACGCACAACGGCTATGACTTCAGCGTGCTGGGCAATACTCCCATCACGTTTCCGGTGGAATGGGAGCGCTCGAAGATTCCCGGGTACGCGGGGCGCGTGAGCGTGCCCAACCTGCACGGCTTTTCGGCGCTGGCGGTATTTTCGAGCGTTGCGGCGCGCTTCTTCACGCCGCAGATTGGCGGAGCCGGCGCCGTTCCCTCCGCGGTGCTGGCGGGCGGCTCTGTGCCGTTCCGCATCGATCATGACGAGAAGTTCAATCTGACGACTCACTTGCAATATCAGATCGGGAAGCACGGTCCGTGGGTCGGCTTCAACTGGCGCCACGACAGCGGACTGGTTGCCGGAAGTCTGCCCTGCGCCGGCGGCAACTGCGCCAACGGTCCCCTGGGCAGTGACAGCGTGGTCGACGCTTCCATCATCAGCCCCGACCAGCAATTCCAGGCAGGCTTGTTCTGCGGCTCGGTGCGCGCCACGCCCATCACGCCGATCAGTTCAACTCTGGGCTCGAATCTCTGTCCTGCCGCACAATATGGATCCACGCTTGCCCAGGTGCCGGCGCCCGGCACCGAGGACGACGATCACAACCCGCCGCGGATTGCATCTCGCAGCCTCTTTGACCTCGCTCTTGGCGACGACAACCTGTTTCGCAACTGGTTTCATGGCGACAAGCGCAGAATCAGCGCCCAGCTCACGGTCATCAATCTGACCAACAAATACGCGCTGTACAACTTCCTCTCTACCTTCAGCGGCACGCACTACGTCACGCCGCGTGCCATCACAGCGGAGGTCGCGTATCACTTCTGAGTCAGTTACGCGTAGTCCGATCCAACCCGGAAACCTGAGCGTTCATCCAAAGGTTCAATCCGATGAAGCTGCGAGTCTTCCGGTCTGCTCGTCGCATCTTTGTAAATGAATGTAAAAGGCCGGGTCGGCAGGCGGTGCCCAGACTGAGCTTGATAGAATGGCTTTACCCTCTGCTGCGCCGCCTTTTCTTAGGAGAAATGATTGTTGCTCAAAATCGCTCGTCTTTCCGTCTGTTGCGTGCTCTTGGCAATGTTCTCCTCCCGCATAGCCGCACAGACTTCATCCGACAATCCTGACTCCACGGGGCAGACTCCGGCCCAGCCGTCGTCGCAGAGTTCTTCCAAGGACGGACCGGCGTCGAATCAACAGAACCCAGCCCAACCCGCGAAACAGACTGACAAAGATAAACCGGCGCCCGACACGAGCACGCAAGGCAAAGTCGCCGGCACGTCGAACGACCGCCTCTTCTTCACGCTGCCGAATTTTCTGTCCGTTCAGAACGCTGGCCGGATTCCTCCGCTGACCGCAAAACAGAAATTTGCCGTCGTAGCGCGAAGCTCGTTCGATCCTGTTCAGTACCCGTGGTACGCCTTTCTGTCCGGCATCAGTCAGGCGGAAGACAGCGAGCCCGGATTCGGCCAGGGCGCCGCCGGTTACGGAAAGCGTTTCGCAACCGCCTTCTCCGACGGCACCATCGAAAACTTCATGACGTCAGCCGTGATGCCGTCTCTCCTTCGTCAGGATCCGCGCTTCTTTCAATCGGGCCAGGGGACCTTTTTTCACCGGACAGGCTACGCCGTGAGCCGGATCTTCATCACGCGGACCGATTCCGGCCACTCACAATTCAATTTCTCCGAGATTATCGGTAGCGCCATGGCCGCCTCGATCTCCACTTTCAGCTACCACCCCCGCAGCCGATTGGTCAGTACTCCCACGAATCCGCATTTGTTCATCCCTTCCGATCGCACGCTGAAGAACACAGCCAGCGTGTGGGGCAGTGAGATCGGCTATGACACGATCACGTTCGTCGTTAAGGAATTCTGGCCCGACGTCCATCGCAAGCTCTCGCACAAACAGCAATCCGCACAAGCAAAGGAGGGCGGTTCGACTCCTTAGGCACGGTGCGCCTCACCCCTGCAGGCTTGCCGGCGGAGTGCAAGCGCTAAGCCGCTGACGAATCCGATCTCGGCCTCGGATGCGTTGCGGATCGCGCGACTCGTCTACATTTTGATCGAGAACAAAGTCGGCGGCCACTCCGGTAGCGTTCACCGTATCCGCGCCGAGATGACAAAGGAGTACCACTTGTCTAGGAGGTTCCCGGCAGCATTGCTGGCGTCTTTGGCCGTTCCGGTTCTGCTTGCCTCCCTGTCGCTTGCGCAGCAGGCTCCCACCACGACGCAGGGCGAATCCGCCCAACAGCCACCGGCACAATCCACCTCAAAAGACACTCAGGCGCCCGGCCAACAACCCGCACAACCAGCCTCAAATGCTCCGACCCCGCCGGACAAAGACAAGATTCCAGACCCCAGCAAGCGAGGCGCAGTTCCCGGGACCTCGAACGACCGGCTGTTCTTTACGCTCCCGGACTTTCTAACGCTCGAGAACGTGGGGAAGGTCCCGCCCCTG
>DASPOW010000140.1:0-2485 GCA_035625855.1 Candidatus Methylomirabilota bacterium
AAGAAATACAAGCTCCACGTGCGCGTCTTCTTGAGTCGCTACCGCGGCTATGCCACCTGTCCGGATTGTGGCGGAACCCGTCTTCGCGCCGAGGCTCGCGCCGTGCGCGTGGCCGGCAAGTCCATCACCGAAGTCTGCAGGCTCACCGTGAAGGAAGCCCGCCACTTCTTCTCGCGGCTCGAATTGGCTCCCGCGCAGGCCAAGATCGCCGAAAAGATTCTGCAGGAGATTCGCTCGCGCCTTCAGTTCCTCGACGAAGCCGGCCTGGACTACCTGAGCCTCGACCGTTTGACCTCCACGCTTTCCGGCGGCGAGTCCCAGCGCATTCAGCTGGCCACCTCGCTCGGCTCGCACCTCGTCGGCGCCATGTACGTCCTCGATGAGCCTTCCATTGGCCTGCATCCGCGCGACACCCAGCGCCTCGTGGACATCCTCCGTTCGCTTCGCGACCTCGGCAACACCGTGCTCGTCGTCGAGCACGATCCCGAGACGATTCGCGCCGCCGACCGCGTCATCGACCTGGGCCCCGGCGCCGGTGAACTCGGCGGCAAGCTCCTCTTCCAGGGATCCTATGACGCGCTCCTCGCCGAGCACCGTTCCTTGACCGGCCGCTACCTCAGCGGAGAACTGAAAATCCCTGTGCCCGCCGCCCGCAAGAAGCCCTCCGGGAAATTCCTGCGCCTTTTCGGCGCCAGTCTTCACAACTTGCAGAACGTTGACGTGATGCTCCCTCTTCACACCCTCACTGTCGTCACCGGTGTTTCCGGCTCGGGCAAATCCACTCTTGTGCACGACGTCCTCTATCGCGCCCTGCAAGCCAAGAAAAGCGGCGGCAACGCCAGGGATTTCTGCGACCGCCTCGAGGGCGACCACTACCTCAACGAAATCGTCATCGTGGACCAGTCTCCCATCGGCAGAACGCCTCGTTCCAATCCCGCCACCTACTTGAAGGCCTTCGATTCCATCCGCGAAGCCTTTGCCGATACGCCCGACGCCAGGCGCCGCGGCTTCGGCCCCGGCCATTTTTCCTTCAACGTCCCCGGCGGCCGCTGCGAAACCTGCCAGGGCGACGGCACGGTGACCGTCGAGATGCAGTTCCTCGCCGACGTGGAACTCGTTTGCGAAGAGTGCCGCGGCACCCGCTTCAAGAGCTCCGTCCTCGAAGTCCGCTACAACGGCAAGAACATCCACGAGGTGCTCGGCCTTACCGTGCGCGAGGCCCTGAACTTCTTCGCCGGAAACCCGCGCATCACCTCGAAACTCAAGATCATGAGCGAGATCGGCCTCGGCTATCTCCGCCTCGGGCAATCCGCTACGACGCTCTCCGGCGGCGAAGCCCAGCGCCTGAAGCTCGCCGCGCACCTGACCCGCGCCGACAACGCCGGCGTCCTCTACATCCTCGACGAGCCCACCACCGGCCTCCACTTCGACGACATCCAGAAGCTCCTCGGCGCTTTTCGCAGGCTGCTCGAGACCGGCGCCTCCCTCCTGGTCATCGAGCACAATCTCGACGTCATCAAGTCCGCCGACTGGCTGGTCGATTTGGGCCCCGAGGGCGGCGAGGCTGGCGGCCGCATCGTCGCCACCGGCACGCCGGAGCAGGTCGCCCGCAATCCGCACTCCCACACCGCCCGCTTCCTCGCGCGCGCCCTTTCCGCAAACGGCCAGACAAAGCGCGGCGGCAACGGAGCATCCAACGGCACATCGGGTTCCGGCGGGCGTGGAAAATGAAGCGTGCGGCACGCAGGTGGTGGCTGGCTGTGGGGCTCGCGGCGGTTTGCGTCGCCGGCGTTTGCGCGCAGAATCCCCGCGGAACCCAGCAGAAGGTCGGCAATCCCCTCAATGACCTGCTCAACCAGGCCCGCGAGGCCATCGCGCGCAAGGACTTCGAGGCCGCGCTCGCTCCTCTTCAGCGGGTCATCGCGGAGCAGCCCGACTTCGCTTACGCTCATTTTCAGCTTGGCTACGCCTTCACGGGCCTGAAGCGCTGGGACGACGCCAAGCGCGAGTACTCGCGCGCCGCGGAGCTCGACCCCAGGATGGCCGAAGCCTATCTGAACCTGGGGATGCTCCTGCTGGGCCGGGAGCGCGGCGCCGCCGTGGCGCCGTTGCGCAAGGCCGTCGAGCTGCTCCCCTCGCAAAGCCGCCCGCGCCTTCTCCTCGGCGTCGCGCTCGAAGAAACGGACGACCTTGCTGGCGCGATCGACGCCCTGAAAGGCGCCGCGACTCTCGATCCCCAGGATTTCGACATCAGGGCCGAACTCGGCGCCGTGTTTTTGCGGGCCCAGCGCTGCCCCGAGGCCGAGGTCGAGTTTCGCGCCGCCCTGTCGCTTCAGCCGGATTCACCTGCCGCGCGCCTCGGGCTGGCCAATGCGCTCAATGCCCGGCACAAGCCGGAGGCTGCCGCCGCCTATCGCAGCTACCTGGAACGCAAGCCCGCGGACAAGGAAGCGCGTGCGCGCCTCGCGCGCCTGCTCTCTGAGGC
>DASPOW010000141.1:0-7894 GCA_035625855.1 Candidatus Methylomirabilota bacterium
GAGGAAATCGACCGGCTGGGAGCAACCTTCAACGCGAACGCGGCGTTCGGCTCGAACGCCACGGCAGTCAACGCCTCCGGCCTTTCCGACAATTTTGACCAGTGGTTCGCGTTGACGGCGGACCTTCTTCTGCATCCGTCTTTTCCGGCCGACGAACTGGCGAAGCTGAAGCAGAGACTCAAAGTGCAACTGGTGCAGCAACGTCAGCAGCCGGGATTCCTGGCCAACGAACGGTTCAGCCGCGCGGTGTACGGCAGCCACCCCGCCGCGGTGATTGCGACCTCGGCGCAAGCAGTGGAAGCGCTGACGCCGGAGTTGCTGGCGAAGTGGCACCGCGAACACTACGCGCCGCAGAACACCCTGCTGGCCATCGCGGGCGATGTCAACGCGAAGGAGCTGACCGAAAAATTGAAGACGTGGCTCGGCTCGTGGCAAAAGACCGGGATGGAAGTGAAGGATCCGGCGGGCACGAGCGCGGTTTCAGGGCGCAGCGTTCACATCGTGGACCGGCCAAACTCGGTGCAAACGACACTGGCCATGGGCAACATCGCAATCATGCGGACCAGCCCGGACTACGCGGCGATGGTCGTCCTCGACCAGATCCTGGGCGCGGGCGCGGCCGGCCGGCTGTTCCTGAACCTGCGCGAGGAAAAAGGCTATACCTACGGCGTTTACAGCAACTTCGTGGCGCGGAAGTATGCCGGGCCGTGGCGCGTCGGCGGCGACCTGCGCACCGAGGTCACCGAAGGCGCGATGACCGAGTTCGTGAAGGAGCTGAACCGGATTCGCGATGAGAAGGTTTCCGAGAGGGAACTGGACGAAGCGCGCCACGCCGTAGTCGCGAGCTTCGCGCTTTCCCTGGAACAACCGGTCGAACTGCTGGGGTACGCCGCCGAACGCAAGATCTACGGACTGCCCGCGGATTATTGGGACACTTATCCAGCCGTGATTTCCGCGGTGACCGCGGAGGACGTGCAGCGGGTGGCGAACAAATACATTCAGCCGGAGACCATGCAGATCGTCGCGGTGGGGGACGCTCCCAAGATCAAACCTGTGCTGGAGAAGTACGGACCCGTCGAAGTCTTCGACGTTCAGGGAAAGCCCGAGGGCGCGAAGGCGGAAACACCGAAGCCCGGGGGCCGCTAGGCCCGGCTATTCCCGCGGAAACAGCGGCAGGTCGCGAGTGCGGTGCTGGCGCCCGCGGCGCGCCTTTTCCTGATAGAGCTTCTCGTCGGCCTGGGAAAGCAGCTTTTCGATGCGCTCGCCGTCTCCCCGGTAAATCGAGATACCGATACTGGCGGAGATGGGCGGGCGTTCCTTGTCCGTGGCCATGACCTCGCGGATGCGCGCGGCCACGCGGCGCGCTTCGGGTTCCTGAGTTTCCGGCAGGACGAGAGCGAACTCGTCCCCGCCGTAGCGCGCGGCCGTGTCAATGGCGCGGCAGTGGATACGGAGAATTTCCGCGAGGCGGCAGAGGGCGCGCGTTCCGACCAGATGGCCGTGGGTGTCGTTGATCTTCTTGAGGCCGTCAAGGTCGAGCAGCAGCACGGCGAAAGGCCGGCCATTGCGGTTGGTGCGTTCGGTTTCGTTCTCCAGCACATCGAGAAGGCGGCGGTAGTTGGCGAGCCCGGTCACGGGATCGCTGGTGGCAAGCTGGCGGACCTGTTCGAAAAGGCGGGCGTTGTCCAACAGCGCGCCGCCAAGCGCCACGGCGTAGCTGGAGAACTGCAAGCCCTGCGCCAGGCCGAAGGGCGCGTCGAGGATGCGCTCCGACTGCGATGCGGCTAGCTGCGCTGCGAGATTAAGCCAGGCGGCGGCGTAGATCATGCGGTCGAAGGCGGAATCGGAAACACTCAAACGGCGCCGGTAGGCAATCACCGCGGCCAGAAAAAAAACCGCGGGAATGAGCTGCAGCGGGCTTGGAAAAACCGCTCCCGGGTTCGCGGCTGCTTCGGTCGGAGCATGACGCAAAGCGGCGGTGATCAGATACGTCAGCGCAACAACGGCCGCGAGCGCTCCCGCCATCTCGCCCTTGGGATGCCGGGAACGCGGAAGGAGGCGCTCGACGATGACGGCGACAACAAGCAGGACTCCCAGCAGCATGCGGCTGACCCACCAGGCCACGGGCGCCCAGAAAAAACGCACCGGAACGTCGCGCAGGAACTCGAAGAAGAGCACGCTCGACGCCGTCAGGACCGCGCCGGCCAGCAGGAAGCCGCTGCCCAGGATGAGTGAGATTCGGTCCTGCGAGCCCTGGAAACGCACTAGGGCCACAGCCACGAAAACGAGAGCCAGCAGCCCGGTGGTAACCTGCAGGTAGCCGTGCAGCACCGGAAGAACCGGGAGAGGCACGCGCCTCAGCCAAATGGCCAGGACCAGGATCGCCAGAAAAGCGGCGGTGTGATACACAACCAGGGAAACCGTCGAGCGGTTCGAGTTTTTCCCCTGGCGGTTCATGATCTCCGGCGGGACACCAGCGGAGGGAGGGCTCTCCGCCATGGGTGACGCCTTTCCCATATCCATGGATTCCTTTTAAATAGGATGCGGGATAAAGGCTTGTTGTGATACTGGACAAAAGGGCAGTTGCACCCTGGATGTACAGGTCCTGGGAGGTTTCGAGGCTTCGCGGAGGCTAACCATGGGTGTTACGCGCTCGCTGTTGCTGGCCGCTTCGCAAAGCGCGTGGCTGCGCGCGCGTGCCACGCGGTACCGCTTCGTGCGGCGCAGCGTAAACCGGTTCATGCCGGGAGAGACCCTGAAGGACGCGCTGGGCGCCGCGGCGGCTCTACTCGAGAAGAACATCGGGGCAGTGCTTACGCAGCTCGGCGAGAACATCAAGCAGGCTTCCGAAGCCGCGGGCGTCGCGGCGCACTACTTCGAAGTGCTCGATGCGATTCACCAAAGGAACCTGCGAGCGGAGGTCTCGGTAAAGCTGACGCAGCTTGGGCTGGACCTCTCGCCGGACGTGTGCCTCGAGCACGTGAAAGGCATCGTATCCCGGGAAAGAAAACAGGCCACGGTATGGATCGACATGGAGTCGAGTTCGTACGTGGACGCGACGCTGGAGATATATCGCCGGGCGCTCGCCGCGTTTCCCAATACCGGCGTCTGCCTGCAGGCTTATCTGTTTCGCACCAAAAACGACCTCCAAAACCTGCTGCCCTTGAAACCGTCCATCCGGCTGGTGAAAGGGGCGTACGCCGAGCCGCCGAACGTCGCGTTTCCCAAGAAACGCGACGTGGACGAGAGCTATTTCGCGCTGGCTCGGGAACTGCTGCGAGCGAGGAAAACGGGGCAATGCGCGCGGGTGGCTTTTGCAACCCACGACGCCCGGTTGATCGGCCGCATCTGCGAATTCGCCGCGCGGGAGGGGTTCTCGGAGAGGGAAATCGAGGTGCAGATGCTCTACGGCATCCAGCGCGCGGAGCAGGACCGGCTCGCGCGCGAAGGACACCCGATGAACGTGCTGATTTCTTATGGAGACTACTGGTATCCCTGGTTCGTGCGGCGCCTCGCGGAACGGCCGGCGAACGTCTGGTTCATGGTGCGAAACCTGTTCGCCCGGTGACTTAGGAACCATTTGCGGTTGACCTGCGCTCTTCCGGGATGGTAAGCATGGAGGGTTGCGAGGCAGACCCGGAGGCGGCCGTGCGAGCCGGAGGCCGGGTCAACTTTCCGGCGACGGAGCGCATCTCACCTCAGCAATCACCGGAGCGCGGGAGTCCCCGCGGCTGAAAAGGGAGAAGGAATGAAGCGGGTGTGGAAGCTTCTTGCAGTGGGTGTCGCGGCGATTGTCGCAGGGGCAGGCTGCGGCAACACGAACACGACCTTCCAGTTGAATACGGGAGCGACGCTCACTTTTCTTTCCCCGGCCAATGCGCAGGCAGGCGGCGCCGCTTTCACGCTGACGGTAAACGGAACGGGCTTTGCCAGCAACACCATCGTGCAGTGGAGCGGCAGCAACCGAACCACGACGTTCGTGAGCGCCACTCAGGTGACGGCGGCGATCAACACTTCGGACATCGCGACGGCCGGCAGGGTTTTCGTGCAGACGGTGAACCCCAATCCAAGTCAAGGGGGAAACGGCCTTTCCAACGCGCTGGCTTTCGAGGTTCTCGCGTCGCCGAGCGCGGCGAGCGCGAAGGCCACGGCCGCCGCGGCGGAAGATTCACCTTCGCTGAGCGGGGATGGGCGGATGGTCGCCTATACCGGTGCGAACGGCGAGCACACGCAGATCTATTTGCATGACTCGTGCGCGGCAGCAGACCCGAGCTGCCGGGAACGCACCACGCTGATTTCGGCCGCGCCGGATGGAACGGAAGGCGACGCGGACAGCCGTTCGCCGGCCATCAGCGCGAGCGGACGGTTCGTGGCGTTCAGATCAGCGGCAGGGAACCTGGTGCAGGGTTCCGCGGCGGGGAAACAGATTTTTCTGCGCGACACGTGCTTCGGCGCGGATGCGAGCTGCAGGCCGGCGACGCAACTGATTTCGACGGACCCCGGCGGCGCGCTCACCGGCACGGACAACCTGTTGCCGGCGATCAGCTCCACGGGGCGTTTCGTGGCATTTCTGGCAGTGACCCCGGACGCGACGAACGGCTCCGGCGCGGGGAAGAGCGCGCAGCCAAACAGCGGCTTGCGCCAGGTGTTCGTGCGCGACACGTGTTTCGGCGCTGCGAACTGCACGCCGCGGACCATACGCATCTCCACACAGCCGGGAGACGCGGGAAGCGACGGCGGACAGCAGAAACCCGCCCTGAGCGGTGACGCGGGGCGCCTGGCACTCTCCGGACGCGATGCGACGCTGTTCGCGCCCGGAAAGGCCGTTGACGACAGTCTGTTCCTTGTCCTCACCACGCCGCGCTAGAGCGAGAGAAACAGACCCTCATCACTGTGACGAGCGAAAAGCGGCTCGACTAGCCAGCCTGCAGGATGTGCGGCGCAGACCCGCCTTTCCGAAGCGGAAGGATGCCGGGAATCAGCCAGGAGTCCCACATCTCATCCACCTTGGCCTGAAAGAAGGCGATGTCGTCGTCGGTGAAGTGCGCGAAGCGGCCCTGGCGGAGCAGGTAATCGCGCACCGGAAGGCGCTTGAACGTGCCGTCCGCGATCTGCTTGGTTTTTCCGTAGAGCTGCAGAACGCCGTTTTCGACCTCATAAAGAGGCCAGATCCCGGTGTTGACCGCCAGATTCCCGAGCTCGTAGGCGATGGCCGGGTCGAAGTCCCAGCCCTTGGGGCACGGGTTCAGGCAGTGAATGAACGTGGGTCCGCCAACCGAGAGGGCACGGCGAATGCAGTTCATCGCCTGCAACGGATAGGAGGTGGAGATGGTGCCGACGTACTTGCACGTCGGATGGCCGGCAAACATCAAGGGCGCGACGTTCTTCTTCCAGCGATTGTGCATGATGCGCTTCACCTTGCCGGGCGTGCTGAAAGACGTGTTGGCGCCGTACGGCGAAGTGCCGGAAGCCTGGATGTCCGTGTTGGCGTACTCCTCGTTGTCGTACAACAGGACAAGCAGGTTGTAATCCGTGTGAGTAAGGCTCGCGGAGATGGCCGCCAGACCCATGTCCGCGCCACCGCCGTCACCGCAAAAGGCGATGACGTTGATGGGCTCTTTCTTGATTGCGCCCTTGCGAATCAGCGCGCGAAAAGCCGCCGCGGCGCCAAGCGCGCTCGAACCTGCGGCGCCCAGTTGCGTGTGGATCCAGGGCACGCCCCAAACAGTGCTGTAGTAGGACGTGTTGGCCACGTACATGCACCCAGTGGCGCCGATGACCACAGTGCGCGGGCCCGCCGCCTTGGCCATGAGGCGCATGATCTGGGCCGATTCGCAACCCTCGCAGGTGCGGTGGCCGGAAGTGAAATACTCCTCGTAAGGAACCTTCTTGACGCCCTTGAAGGGCTGCAGATCCTGCGTCGGTAGCGTTTCCATGAATGTGCTCATTGCCTTGCTATCCTTTCCGGCTCAATCTCGCGCCAGAGAAAATTCAGCCTCGCAGGCCGATCCACTGAGTGAGCGGCTGCGGCTTGCCTTCCGCGGCCTCCAAGGTGATTTCCATCATTCTTTCCGCATCGGCGACGGTGACTTCGCGGCCGCCGAGCCCGCAGATGAAGCCGAGAATCGGCGGGCGGGTAGCGGCATTGGAGTACATCGCGGAGCGCAACTCGGTGGCCACGACGCCGCTGAGGTCCGGTGACCCGAGGGAGAGGTCGCGGTCGATAACGCCGACGGCGCGGAAGCGCTCGAGCGCCCTGGCAATCTCCGCTCCCGCAAACGGGCGGAACCAGCGCAGGCGAACGAAGCCGACCTTCTTTCCCTGCTCGCGAAGCTTGCGGATGGCGACCTTGACCGGCGTGGAGAGCGTGCCCATGCCGAAAAGCACGACGTCCGCATCCTCGGTCATGTACTCCTCGAAGAAGGGATTGCCGTACTTACGGCCGAAAATGCGCTCGAAGTCCGAGTAAACTTCGCGGATGACGGAGCAAGCGCGCTCGGCGACCGCGAAGTTCTGGCGGCGTATCTCCATGACCCAGTCCTCATTCACCTGCGGGGCGATGGAGATGACGTTGTCCGGATGCAAGAGAAGATCCCCGCGGTCGTACTTGGGCAGAAACTCCTTGACCTGTTCCGCAGAAGGAATCTTCACGAGCGCCTGGGAGTGGGTGAGGAAAGCGCCGTCGCAACTGATGGCCACGGGAACAAAAATGCGGCGGTCTTCCGCGACGCGGTAGGCAATCAGCGCGGTGTCCAGGGCCTCCTGGGCCGTGTCCACCCAGTTCAGCATCCAGCCGAGGTCGCGGACGGCCAGAGCGTCGTTGTGCTCCACGCCGAACGCGCCGGGGTCGTCGAGCGCGCGATTGCCCACCAGAGCGACCATCGGAACGCGCAGCGCGGGAGCCACGGTCAAAACTTCCATGGCATACATCCAGCCGATGCCGCTGGAGCCGCAGAAGACGCGCGCGCCGCAGACCGAAGCCTGCTTGACGATCTCGAACTGGGAGTTCTCGCTCTCCGCGACGATGAATTCGCAATCCATTTCTCCGTCGGCGACGAGCTGGCTCATGTACTGCATGACGGTGTCGTAGGGACGGATGGGGTAAGCCGTCACGACATCCACGTTGGCCAGCTTGCAGGCAACGGCGATGGCTTCCGCCCCGGTAATTAGGGCTTCTTGTTCGACAACCTTCTTTTGCTCCTCAACAGGTAGGGTCACGGTCGGCATAGCAATCTCCTTTTCCCGCTCTCAGGCCTTTTGCGCGGCTTCCAGGGCCGCGGCGGCCTGCTCTTGATACTGGCCGCGATAACGGAACCCATGGGACCTCTCCTCGACCGGATGAATCGCCTTGAACCGGGTGGAATAGGCCTCTTTGTCTTTCCGGAAGTTCTCCCACTGGCTGGAGTTGTCGCTGAATTCGGCCTCGTTGGCCATGACGATGCAGTTGGGTACCGGGCAAACTGCCTCGCAAATGGCGCAGCCGCAGCAGCTCTCGAGGTTGATGTCGTAATATCCCTCGGGCGTAACGTCAATGGACCCGTCCGGGCAGTTCAGCCAGCAGAAGGTGCACTTGGTGCATTCTTCGAAGTTGATGACCGGGCGCAGCGTGCGCGTGGAGTATTTCTTGAACTTGTCGTTGCGCACGGGACGAAACCCGCCCATCTGGTGCGTCACCGGGTCGTAGAAGCCGCAGCCTTGCGGCTGTCCCTTGATGGCCACGCCCTCGCGCAAGGCTTGCCACGCGGGTAGTTCGAAGTGGAAAGGCACTTCGGGATTACCCTGGCCGGGCAGCACCTCCACCGGCGCAAAGCGCTCATGGGCCTTGCGGGCGGAGGCCAGTTTCAACGTGTTCTTGAGCTTTTCATTGATGTATCTCTCGAGCGAGGCGAAGCTC
>DASPOW010000142.1:0-14304 GCA_035625855.1 Candidatus Methylomirabilota bacterium
CCTCGCGGCCACCGTGGGCGCGGCGATGAGCTATTCCGGGAAGGACAGCACCGAGCAGCTTACGGCGCTGCGCGTTTCGGAGGGTTACTTCGAGGCGCTGGGCGTCGCGCCGGAGCTGGGGCAGACGTTTCACGAGGGAGACTTCCAGCCGGGCAGGAACTATTCCGTGGTGCTGGGCCACACAACCTGGCAGAGGCTTTACGGCGGAGACCGAAACGTCCTGGGGCGGAGCATAACGCTAAACCGTCAGAGTCATGTGATCCGGGGAGTGATGCCGCCGATGGGGGAAAGCAACGTCGCGCTTTGGGTTCCACTGGTGTTTCCGGAGCAGTGGCGGCAGGCGCGCGGCGGGCATTTTCTGGGCGCGCTGGCGCGTCTGAAAGAGGGAGTGAGCCTTGAGCAGGCCCGCTCGGAGATGACCACGATCGCGTCGCGGCTGGCGCAGCAGTATCCGGATTCAAACGCGGGCTGGGGAGCTTCGGTGACGCCGCTGCACGAGGCCATCGCCGGGAACGTACGGCGCCCGCTGCTGGTGCTGCTCGGCGCGGTGGGTTTCGTGCTGCTCATCGCGTGCGCGAACGTGGCCAACATGCTGCTGATGCGGCGTGCTTCGCGAGGCCGGGAGCTGGCGGTGCGGGCGGCGCTGGGAGCGGGACGCTGGCGGCTGGTGCGGCAACTGCTGACGGAAAGCGTGCTGCTGGGGCTGGGCGGCGGCGCGCTGGGCCTGGCGATCGCCTACTGGGGTGCGCGAACGGTACCGGCGGTAAACCCCGGCCTGATTCCCCGCGCGCAGTTGATCGAGGTGGACGGGACGGTGCTGGCGTTCACGTTTGCGGCGGCGCTCGTGACCAGCCTGCTGTTCGGCGCGGCGCCGGCGCTGGCGGCGACGCGGACCGTGCTGTACGGTTCACTGAAGTCCAGCGGGCGGGGCGGCGGCCTGACGCCGCGGCACCAGCGCGCGCGGAAGGCGCTGGTGGTGGCGGAAGTGGCGCTGGCGCTGATGCTGCTGGTGGGCGCGGGGCTGCTGCTGCATAGTTTTGCGCGGCTGACCACGGCCGAGCCGGGCTTCCGCACGGACCACACGCTGCTTTTCACGATTACGCTTCCCGCGAAATCGTACCCGAAGGCAGAGGACCAGGCCGCGTTCTTCGACGAAGCACTGGCTCGCGTGCGGGGGCTGCCGGGAGTGGAGTCCGCGGCAATGACTTCCATGGTGCCGCTCAGCGGCGCGGACACGCTGTTCAGCTTCTATTTCGAGGGGCAGGCGGTGCCGCCGGAGTCGCAGCAACCTTCGGCGGTGTATTACCTGGTGAGTCCGGGATACTTCGAAACGCTGCGGGTGGCGCTGGTTTCGGGGCGATTTTTCACGGAGCGGGACTCGGCGACGGCGCCGCACGTGTGCATCATCAGCGAGCGCATCGCGCGGGAGTTCTTTCCGGGGCGTAGCGCGCTGGGACAGAGGATGCACATCGGGCGCAACGACAGCATGGCGCGAGAGGTGGTGGGCGTGGTGCGGGGAACGAAACACTACGCGCTGGGCGACCCCGAGTTGTTTCAGGTGTACGAGCCGTACGACCAGTTTCCCGGCGATTTTGAGTCCATGCGCTTTGCGGCGCGCACACGCGGCGAGCCGCTGGCGGTGGCTCCGGCGGCGCGGGGGGCCATCCGGTCGCTCGACGCGCAACTTCCGGTGGCGCGAGTGCAGGCGTACGACGAACTGCTGGGGCGGGTGACGGCGCTGCCGAAGTTTCACACGCTGCTGCTGACGCTGTTCGCGGGACTGGGAGTGGCGCTCGCGGCGGTGGGCCTCTACGGGGTGCTGGCTTTCTCAGTGGCGCAGCGCACGCAGGAAATGGGCGTGCGGATGGCGCTGGGCGCGCGGCCGGGGGACGTGCTGCGGCTGGTGCTGCGCGAGGGCATGCTGCTGGCGGCGGCCGGCGTGGCCCTGGGAATCGCGTGCGCGCTGCCGCTATCGAAAGTGCTGGAGAAATTCCTGTTCGCGGTGAGGCCGCGCGATGCGGCAACATTCGCGGGCGTGCCGCTGGTGCTGCTGGCCGTGGCGCTGGCGGCGTGCTACCTGCCGGCGCGGCGCGCAACGCGCGTGGATCCGGTGGTGGCGCTGCGCGACGAGTAGCCGGCGCGCCGCACGGGCCGCGTCGCCGAGGCTAGGATTTCTTCGGCGCCGGGGCCTTGGCCGCGGCAGCCTTGGCGGTCCTGGCCAACTCCGCAAAAGCAGCGGCGTCGCGCACGGCGAGGTCCGCGAGGACTTTGCGGTCGAGGGCAATTCCGGCCGCCTTCAATCCCCGGAGGAACCGGCTGTAGGTCAGGCCGTTCTGGCGCGCCGCGGCGCCGATGCGCTGAATCCAGAGGACGCGGTACTGGCGCTTGCGGGCGCGGCGGTCGCGAAAGGCGTAGCGCTCGGCGCGGTTGGCCGCTTCCTGGGAAAACTGGTAGAGCTTGCTTTTCCAGAGGAAGAAGCCCTTGGTGCGCTTGAGGTACTTTTTGCGGCGCGCGCGGCGCTTGGTACCGCGTTTTACGCGAGGCATGGGGTTTTCTCCTTGTCGTCAGGGAGACAAACAGGAGCGGCCCGCGGACTGACCGCAGCGAAGGCCGCAACGGGTTTGTCTCCGAAGTGTACTGCCGCGTCCGGCGCGCCCGGCGAGGGCGAGCGGAAGCGTTCCGGCCGGCAGGCACCCGTGAAGCGCAGCCTGGCACGGATCGCGGGATGTTGCTCCGCGTTTTCTCCGCGCGGGCACGGCCCTTCGCCGGCGAACTCAGCGGGCCACGCCGCGGCGCAGAAGAAATCCTAAGAATACGGAAGCATGCGCTTCACTTTGGCAACGTCCGCCCCGTGAACACGCGTGAGCTTCTTCAAGCGGCGCATGCGCTTGGCGGCCTTGGTGCCGAGCAGGTGGCGCTTGCCGGAGTGCATGCGCAGAATCTTGCCGGTGGCGGTGACCTTGAAGCGCTTGGCGGCGCCGCGATGCGTCTTCAGTTTCTGTTTTTTGGCCATGGCTCGAATCCCTCAGTTTTTCGTTGCGGCGATCCCGCCGCCCCCGCCGCTCCCTTTTTTCGCGGCCAGCAGCGCGACCAGGACGTTGCCTTCCATGCGCGGCGGCGTTTCCACCTGGCAGTGCTCGGCGATTTCGCCCAGCAGCCGCTGCATCTTGGCGCGGCCGACTTCCTGATGAGCCATTTCGCGGCCGCGATGGAAAATCATGGCACGGACTTTGTGGCCTTCGCCCAGGAACCTGATGATCTGGTTCTTGCGCACCTGGTAGTCGTGCTCCGCGGTGGCGGGGCGAAACTTCACTTCCTTGAGCTGCGAACCGCGACTGCTCTTGCGCTGCTCGTGCGCTTTTTTGTTCTGCTGATAGAGGTACTTTCCGTAATCCGTGATTTTGCAGACCGGAGGATCGGCGGTGGGAGAAATTTCCACCAGGTCGAGCCCCCGTTCGCGCGCGATGCGCACCGCTTCGAAGGGCTGCATCACACCAAGCTGCCCGCCCGCTTCGTCGATGACCCGGACTTCTCTCGCGCGGATCCGTTCGTTCACCCGAACGCGGTCAACCATCCGGAAATTGCGCTCGGCGATAAGACCCCCTTCGAAGATTTGGGAGCAGCGCCTGCTCTCGACCCGCGGCGCGTCGCCCCGATTGCACCAAACTGCCGCCCCACACCCCAGCAAGAAATGCTCAGGGACGGGTTACAAAGTATAGCATGCAGTCGCCGCTGCGTAACAAGGGCAGGCCTGCGTTTCGAGCCGTTTCCTGAACCGTTCAGTGGGCGAGGAGTTCGAGGAGGGCAGTGGTTTCGACGACGATGGCGGTTTTGATAGAAGGCTCGCGCTCGGGGGCCCACTGCGGAGAATGCGGACCGGGAAGAGGCGTGCCGGATTGTTTTGCGGCGGCGAGTTTGGCGGGGTCCACGGCGCCGAAATGGAGGAGGAGCGAGGGCACGCCGGCGAGGCCGTACTGCGAAAAATCCTCAGAGGTCATTTTCGCCGGCATCTCGAGGACGTTCTGCGCGCCCATGACTTTGCGCAGGGAAGCAACAACGCGCGCGGTCAACCCGGGATCGTTGTAAACCACGTCGGTGCCGGGATCGATTTTGACGAGGGGTTCGCGCGGCGCGCCGCCGGCCATAGCTTCGCCCTTCGCGGTGCGCTCGATTGCGGCGAGGAGGCGTTTGCGCACCTCCGGGCTGAAAGCGCGCACGGTAAGCTGGAGTTTCACTTCTTCGGGGATGATGTTGTTCTTGGTGCCGCCGCGGATGGTGCCCACGGTAATCACGGCGGGGTCCATGGGATTGTTTTCGCGGGAGACGATGCTTTGCAGCGCAAGCACGGTGCGCGCGGCGATGACGATGGGGTCCACGGTATCCTGGGGAGCGGCGCCGTGGCCGCCGCGGCCGTAAATGGTGATGTCCACGGAGTCCGCCGAAGCGCGAAAGTAGCCGGCGTGAAAGCCGACGACGCCCGCGGCGAGGCTGCTCTCGTCGTGGAGGGACAGCGCGAAATCCGGCTTGGGAAAGCGGGTGAACAGGCCGTCCTTCAGCATGGCGGCGGCGCCGGAGACGATTTCTTCGGCGGGCTGGCCGACGAGCACCAGGGTTCCGTGCCAGCGCTGGCGATTCTCGGCCATGAGGCGCGCCGTGCCCACCCAGGCGGACATGTGGATGTCGTGCCCGCAGGCATGCATCACGGGCACGGTTTCTCCGCTGTCGGTCTTGAACGAAACGGTGCTGGCGAACGCCAGGCCGGTCTTCTCCTGGACCGGCAGGGCGTCGAGTTCGGTCCGCAACATCACGGTGGGGCCGGCGCCGTTGCGCAGAACGGCGACGATTCCGGTGCCGCCGACTCCGGCGGTGACTTCAAAGCCCAGGGCCTTGACGCGCTCGGCGAGTTTGGCCGCGGTGCGCTCTTCGTGGAAGGCCAGCTCGGGGTTGCGGTGCAGGTCGAAGTAGAGCGCCTCTACGTCGCCGTAGATGGCGTTGACCTGCTCGGACGAAGGCGCCGTCCATGCAGATGTCTTGCCCTGCGGCAACGCTGCAACAGCGACCAGACCGCAGGCGAGGATTGCTGCGGCCGCGGCCAAGACCACTCGACGCCTCATGGGGACTGCTCCTTGAACGCAAGCCTCCGGAATCGCGCGGAGGAACGGTATTTTCCGCTGCGACGGCGCGCCGCAGCGACGGCCTTACTGCGCCATGTCCACCGATTCCACGTGAATCGTATCGCCCTTCACCTGGCCGGCAACGACCACGTGGTGGCCTTCATGGCCCTTGACGGCGTCCTGATTTTCAACGGTGTAGATTTTCTTATCCTTGTCCGCCACGAGGACGAGCTTTTCCCCGGCGGCCGCGCACTTTTTCGCGCAGGCGGCGTTCGAGAGATCGCCGCCCTTGGCGGCGCACTTCCCGTCGGTGATCCAGCCTTGCACCTTCGTGGCTTGCTGGGCCAATGCGACACAAGCGAGCAAGAGACCCGCGACGATACCGATCGCCGTTTTCTTCATGGTTTCCTCCCGGTCAGATGGCGGGCTGATACGTAAATTGTATTCCCGCAGCAGCGCGAGGCCAAGGAAATCTTCCGCGCGCGGGGCGCCGCACGGGGCGTGCTATCATGCGTCCCTTGCCGTCCCGCGACCCGGTTCCACCCAACGATCAACCCGCCGGGCGGTGGCGCGCCCTGGGCGTGCTTGCCGCGTCCGCGGTGCTGTCCATGGGCACGTGGTTTTCCGCCTCCGCGGTATTGCCGCAGCTGCGCGGGCTGTGGAGCCTTTCTTCCGGCGTAGGCTCGCTGATGACGATTTCCGTGCAACTCGGGTTTGTGGCGGGCTGCCTCTTTTCGGCCCTGCTGAATCTTGCCGACCTGGTTCGCCCCCGCCGGCTGATGCTCATCGGCGCGACTTGCGCCGCGACCATCAACGCGACGCTGGTGCTGTGCCACGGCCCGGCGTCGGCCCTGCCGGTGCGGTTTCTGACGGGGGCAAGCCTGGCGATGGTGTATCCGCCGAGCCTTAAAGCGATGGCGACGTGGTTCCGGCGCGAGCGCGGGACGGCGCTCGGCGCGCTGGTCGGCGGCCTGACGCTCGGGTCGGCGGTGCCGCACCTGCTGAACGGCCTCGGCGGGCTCGACTGGCGCCTTGTCATCCTGGGCACTTCGGCGCTGACGGTGTGCGGCGGGCTGCTGGCAGAGTTCGGCACGGCCGACGGGCCTTTTCCTTTTCCGCAGGCGGTGTTCAATCCGCGGCAGATCGTGGCTTCGTTTGCAAACCGGGGCGTGCGCCTGGCGACGCTCGGCTACTTCGGCCACATGTGGGAGCTCTACGCGATGTGGACGTGGTTCGCCGCGTTCTTCGCGGACGAGTTGCGCACGAGGGGTGTGGCGCAGTTCCAGCGCGGCTCCGCGTTTGCGGCTTTCGCCGTCATCGGGGCCGGGGCGATCGGTTGCTGGGCGGCGGGACGCCTGGCGGATCGCTGGGGCCGGACGCGGACGGCGGCGCTGGCGATGATTCTCTCCGGGGGCTGCGCATTGGTCATCGGCTGGGCCGGACTGCCGCTGGGCGTCGTGCTCGCGCTGGGCATGGTGTGGGGAATCTCGGTGGTGGCGGATTCGGCGCAGTTTTCGACGATGGTGACGGAGGTCGGCCACCAGAGCTACGTGGGGACGGCGCTGACCGCGCAGCTCGCGATCGGTTTTACGCTGACCGTGGTGACGATCTGGCTGGTGCCTGTTTTGCGGGGCCGCTTCGGGTGGCACGCGGCGCTGGCCATGCTGGCTGTGGGGCCGGCGCTGGGCGTGGCGGCGATGTTCCGGCTGAAACACTCCGCAGAGGCGGCACGAATCGCCGGAGGCCTGGGCTAGCTACGACTTGACGGTTAAACCTCCAGTCACTTAATATTCCGAGAAATTTAGAGTTACCTCGATGCCCACCCCGCTCTCTATGTTCGACACGCCGCGTCCGGTGTCTTCCTTGCCGGCGAGCGATTACATCCAGCCGAAGTTCGGCGACGGGCTGCGGATCTGGTGGGCATTTTGGTGGCGGACGGCGCTGGTCACCGCGGTGCTCAGCGTGATTACGGCGATGGCCGTTAGACGCCTGTACGAACGATTCATGATTCAAGCCAACGTCGCTGGACCGATTCTCAATTACAATGCTTTCTTCTTCAGCTACCTCACCGCTTTTTTCGTGATGATGTATCTCCTGCGAAAGAACTTCCGAAACTTTCGAATCGGCTTGCTTTCGAACCACGGCGACGAAGGGGCCGAAGTGCTTCCGCCGACGTTGCGGCGAACTGCCCGCGTATGGTGGACCTATTCCTGGCGCAGCCTGGTTTACCGGCTGATTCTGGGGTTCGTAGCATCTTTTCCCGTGGGGATGCTGACCGGCTTTTTGCTGTCCGCGTTCAACGCTGGACCGGCCTTCGCGCAATTTATTCGCGGTCTCGTGGCCGTGGCCGTTGACGCCGGAGCAGGGATGTTCGTCATCTATACGCACATCCTCGACGAAGACATCTCGGATTTTCACGTGGCGCTCTTGCCGCGCGGCCCTTCTTCGGAGCTGGCGGCTGCGCCCGCGGTTCCGGCTGGCGGCTAGGTTTCGGCGGTGGTGGGGTCGATGATGCGGCGAATCTTCGAGACGCGGTTTGCCGGGAAGCCGCCCTTGCTGGCGTGTTCGCGCACGGCCTGCTCGTCCGGCGCGATGTACACGCAATAGAGCTTGTCGTCGGTCACGTAGCTGTGAAGCCATTGCACCTGCGGCATGGTGCGCAGCACGCTGCAGGACTTCTGCGAAGCAGCCTGGATTTCGGCCGGCGTGAGCTTGCCGAGGCCGGGCATTTCCCGTTCGATCACGAACTTTGGCATTGCGCTCTCTCCTCGTTGCGTAATTTGCAGGGGCGCCCGTCTGGTGCGAGCGCCCCCGCAGTCGAATTCAGGAAGTCACGCGCGAATCCACTTCGTGCTGCAGTGTCGCGACAAATTCGGCCAGGGGTTTCGGACCGAGGTCGCCCTTGGAGCGGTGCCGCACGGCAACAGCGCCGGCCTCGGCTTCTTTTCCGCCGACCACGAGCATGTAGGGAACCTTCTGGAGCTGGGCGTCGCGGATTTTTGCCTGGAGTTTTTCGTTGCGCTCGTCGAGCTCCACGCGGAAGCCGGCGGCGGCGAGCTTGGCGCGCACTTCGCTGCCGTAGGCGTTCTGCTTCTCCGTGATGGGCAGAACGACCGCCTGCACCGGCGCAAGCCATGCCGGAAACGCGCCGGCGTACAGTTCGATCAGGTAGGAGGTCATGCGCTCCATGGTACTGATGACGCCGCGGTGGATGATTACCGGGCGATGTTCGCGGCCGTCGGCGCCGATGTAGGAAAGATCGAACTGGTTCGGCAGATGAAAATCGATCTGAATGGTGGAATAGGTTTCTTCGTGGCCCATGACGTCGGCGAGCTGGATGTCCATCTTCGGGCCGTAGAAGGCGCCTTCTCCGGGCGCGTCCTTGTAGGGGAGGCCGAGGGAGTCCATGGCTTCGCGAAGCAGGCGCTCCGCCAGGATCCACATGGCGTCGTTGTCCACGTACTTTTGCTTGTCGGCTTTATCGCGCAGGGAAAGGCGGTAGCTGTACTGCTTGATGCCGAGGTCGCGGTAAGCGCGCTCGACGAGCCGCATGACGCCGGTGAATTCTTCCTTGACCTGGTCCACGGTGCAGAAGATGTGCGCGTCGTTGAGGGTCATGCAGCGGACGCGGCTGAGGCCGCTGAGCACACCGGAGCGCTCGTAGCGGTACATGGTGCCGAGTTCCGCGAGGCGCACGGGCAGCTCGCGGTAGCTGTGTTTTTTGCGGGCATAAATCTGGATATGGTGCGGGCAGTTCATCGGCCGGAGCACCATTTCCTCGTTTTCCAGCTTCATGGGCGGGAACATGCTGTCCTTGTAGTGAGCCCAGTGGCCGGAGCGAATGTAGAGATCCACCTTGGCCAGATCCGGTGTGTAAACGTGCTGGTAGCCGGCTTCGCGTTCGAGGCCGAGGATGTATTCCTCGAGGAGGCGGCGAATCGTCGCGCCCTTGGGGAGCCACAGGGGCAGGCCTGATCCGACCAGGTCGTTCACGGCGAAGAGCTCGAGTTCCTTACCCACGCGGCGATGATCGCGGCGCCTGGCCTCTTCGAGGCGGTGCAGGTAGTCGTCCAGCTCCTTCTGGGTGAAGAAACACGCGCCGTAGATGCGCTGCATCTGCGGGTTGCTTTCCTTGCCCTTCCAGTAGGCGCCAGCCACGCTCATCAGCTTGAACGCGGTGATGCGCCTGGTGGAGGGGATGTGCGGGCCGCGGCAGAAGTCGATGAATTTTCCGGTGGTGTAGAAGGACACCATCGGCTCGGTGGCCTTCTCTTCCACCAATTCGCATTTGAAGAGCTGGCCGCTCTTGCGGTAGAGCTCGAGCGCCTCGGGCTTGGGGATGAGCATGCGCTCGTTGGGCAAATCACGCGCGGCGAGTTCACGCATCTTGGCCTCGATGCGCCCAAGGTCTTCCGGCGTGAAGGGCTGCTCGCGCAGGAATTCGTAGAAGAAGCCGGTTTCGATGGGCGGGCCGACGCCCAGCTTGACGTCGGGAAAGAGCTCCAGGACCGCGGCGGCCAGCAGGTGCGCGGCCGAATGGCGGAAAACGTAGAGCGCGTCCGCGTCCTTGTCGGTGAGGATTTGCAGTTTGACGTCGTGCTCGAGCGGCCGGCGCAGGTCGATCAGGTCGCCGGGGTCGCGCGCGTCGCCCGGGGAAGCCGCGGGGCTCGCGGACTCCTTGCTTGAGGCAGGCGCCGCGCCGTTGCCGGACACACGAGCAACGAGGGCGGCGTCCGCGAGGCGCGGCGAGATGGACCGGGCGATCTCCGCCGGCGTGGTGCCTTTGGGCACTTCCCGCACGCTTCCATCCGGCAATGTGACACGTATGGCTTCCATGATTCCGGCCCGCCCTGGAAAGGGGAACACTTAGCTTATCGGCGGCGCGAAAGGCGGTCAAGCCGCGACGCAGGGCCCGCCGCAACGCGCCAATTGTGTTGGTCTTCCACGCCGTTTCATGGATAATCCCGGACAAAGATGTCCCTCGAAAAGCAGCTGCAGCGCTGGACCGAAGCCGGCCTGCTCGATTCGGCAGCCGCGCAGCGCATCCTGCAGTTCGAAGAAAACGCCGGGAAGAGAACGCTGCGGTGGCCCGCGGCGCTGGCGGTTGGATTCGGAACGCTGATGCTGTGCGCGGGCGTGTTGCTGTACGTCGCATCCCATTGGGACGAGCTGTCTTCGCCGGAGCGCTTTGGCCTTGTGTTGCTGATGGTGATCGTGTTTCACGTGGCCGCGGGACTTCTTGCCTCGCGCGTGCAGCAGCTCGGCGTGGCCCTGCACGCCGCAGGGACCGTCGCGCTGGGCGCGGGCATTTTCCTGGCGGCGCAGGTTTTCAACCTTGAGGAGCACTGGCCCAGCGGCATCCTGTTGTGGTCGATTGGGGCGGTCGCCGCGTGGGCGGTGCTGCGCCAATGGCCGCAGGCGCTGCTGGCGGCGCTCCTGATTCCAACGTGGCTGGCGAGCGACTGGAGCGTCCGGACGGAACGCTATCTTGGGGGGCCGGAGAATATCCTGGCGCAGGGGCTTCTGCTGCTCGCGGTTCTTTACATGAGCGTCCCGCAGTCCGAGAGCAACCGCGCGCTCCGCACCGGGCTGATGTGGGCCGGCTGCCTCTGCTTCTTTCCCCTGCTGGTGCTGGTGCCGGAAACGGGGCCCTTCAGCGGCTACCGTTATTCCGGAATGCAGACGTCCCTGCCGGGGTCCATGAAGGCGATTGGTTACGGTATCGCGTACGCGCCAGCGCTGGCGATCGCCGCTGCGGTTCGCAAAAAAGGCTCTTTGGGCGTTTTCGCTTCGGCTGCATGGATCGCCATCCTGGCCGCCATCAGCCGCGCGCGCGGCAACTGGGATGATCCGTGGATTTACGTCTGGGCGGGATTTGGCGCGTGCGGCCTTTGTTTCTGGGGCGTGCAGGCCAACCGCAAGCTGTTCATCAACTTCGGCATCGTCTTGTTCGCGCTGACCGTGATTGCCTTTTATTTCTCGGAGGTTCTCGACAAGTTCGGACGCTCGATGGGCCTGATTCTGCTCGGAGTCGTTTTCCTGGCCGGTGGCTGGGTGCTGCACCGGCTGCGCTCGGAGCTGCTGGCCCGCGCGGCGGCCAGGGCGGAGAAACAATGACCGCGATCTACAAAGCGCTCCTGGTCGTTTTTCTGCAGACGCTTATTCTGCTGAGCCTTCAGGGCAAGCTGCTCTACGATCGCGCCACGCGCCCGCGAGTCTGGGTGCGCACCGGGAACTACGACCCGGAACTTCCTATCCGGGGCCGTTACATCACGCTGCGCTTGCAGGTGCAGGCGCCGTGGTTCACTCCGGGGCCGCAGGACAATGCCAGGGATAACGTGAGACTTTCGGTCGAGAACGGCCAACTGGTGGCGACGAGAAGCGATGAGGACACCGGCCTGAGCATCAGCCACTGGGCCGGGCTCCGAGGCCGGAATGCGGACAACGCGGCGCCGCAGGCGGTTTACCTGGACCAAATCGTGGACTTTTTTGTCCCCGAGCACGCAATTGTGCCGCAGACCAACGCCACGCAGGAAGTGTGGGCGGAGGTCACGATCCCGCGCAAGGGGCGCCCGCGGCCGATTCAGCTGGCGCTGAAGCGGGGCACGGAGTGGCGGCCCCTCGATCTGCGCTGAGGCGGCGAACGGCCCGGCGGTTGAAGCCCGGTTATTTCTGACTCATCACCAGCAGGGTGAACGTTCCGGGCTTCATGGTACGGCGCGGGCGCTGTTCTCCGGCCGCGGGCGGCGTTTCCTCGATTTCCGCGGTCACCAGGTAGATGTCGTGCGTGTCCGGGTTGAGGGCCATGGTGCGCGCAAAGCGCTGCGTCTGCGCGTTTTCGACGACGGTGAAGTTATCGGGAGCATCCTCGCGTATGACGGTGAGCGTGCCGTCGCCGTTTGAGCTGAAGGCGAGGTTGCTTTGGGGGTCGAACGCGTTGGCGTCCACGCCCTGGCCGATGGGCGGGGTCGCGACGACTTTCCCGGTGTCGGCGTCCAGCACGGCCATCATCTTGTTGTGGCAGCCGGCGAACAGCCGGCGATGCTTCACGTCCATCGCCAGCCCGGAAGGTTCCTCGCAAGGCGCGAGCGGCCAGGACTTCACAGGGGCGGCATTGCGCGCGTCGATCTGCGTGATTTCGCTCTTATCCTCGATGTTGACGTACACCATGCCCTTGCCGTCCGCCGCGGCAAATTCCGGTTTCCCGTCGAGGGGGATGTTTGCGATGATTTTGCCCGCCGCGGCGTCAATCGCCGTGGCGTTCTTGCTGCGCCCGTTGAAGGTGAAGACGCGCTTCGAGGCAGGGTCGTAAAGAATCGCGTCGGGGTTTTCGGCGCCCTCCAATTTGATTCTTGCCGATTCTTTGAGGGTCTTGAGGTCGAAGACGGTCACGGTGTTGTCGCGCCCGTTGCTGGTGAAGCCTCTGCCGAGGTCGTTGGCGAGCGCGATGCCGTGCACTCCCGCCGTGTCGGGGATTTCTGCGAGCAACGCACCGTTCGCCGGATCGACGACCATCACCCGCGTGGCGCGGGAGATGAACAAGCGCTTTCCAACCGGGTCGTAGGTGAGGTAGTCCCAGCCGCCGTCGCCGCCGAGCGTAAACTTCTGTTTGAGCTCGTAATGCCCCGGCGGAAATGCGCTCATCGCCAGCGACGCTGCCAGCAGGATCCCCGGTAACAGAATCGATTTCCGCATGATTCTCTCTCCTGGGTCGGGCGAGAGGATTCTACTCCTGGGAAGGGCGAATCCACAGGTGTTCTGCGCGCAGAACGTCGCGCGGGACCCTTTGGCTGGACAGATCAGGGTTCTTCCCGGAAACTGATCGCCGCACGAAAGGCTCCCTATTCCGAGGAGATACCCATGAGACGCGTTTTCTTTTTTCTGACTTTGAGCGTTGCTGCAGCGGCAGCGGCAGCCCAGCAAGAGCCTGGGGCTCACCGCCTGCGGCCGGTGCACACGTTCTCGATCGTGGCCCGGGACCCAGCCACCGGGGAAATGGGTGTCGCCGTGCAGTCGCACTGGTTCGCCGTCGGCGCGGAAGTCACCTGGGCGGAAGCCGGAGTCGGGGCCGTCGCGACGCAGTCCTTTATTGATCCGGGATACGGCAAGCTCGGCCTGGACCTGCTGCGCGCGGGAAAGTCCGCGGACGAGGCGCTGCGGGGGCTTCTTGCCGCGGACCCGGATGCGCCCACGCGCCAGGTGGCGATGGTGGACGCGCAAGGGCGCGTCGCCTGCTTCAGCGGGAACAAGGACA
This sequence comes from Candidatus Methylomirabilota bacterium, assembly GCA_035625855.1. Lineage (GTDB taxonomy): Bacteria > Acidobacteriota > Terriglobia > Acidiferrales > UBA7541 > Acidiferrum. The sequence continues at coordinate 13,369 of DASPOW010000142.1, forward strand.
TTCCGGCGGCAGGGTGCGCCGCGGGTCCGTTGCAGGGAGGAGGCGCCGCCAAGCGGATTGTCGTCGCGGGGCGCAGCTCCTCCGGTGCGCCGCTGGAGCTGCAGGTCTACGCCGGGGAGGAGTTTTCCGCCCAGGCGAACCTGATGGAGCGCGACACGGTCTGGCCGGCGATGGCCAAGGCGTATCAATCGGCAAGAGGCGACCTCACGGACCGCCTTATCGCGGCGCTCGAGGCGGCGCAACGCGAAGGCGGCGACATTCGCGGGAAACAATCGGCCGCCATTCTCATCGTCAGAGCAAAGTCCACCGGAAAACCCTGGCAAGACAAAGTCGTGGACCTGCGCGTGGACGACTCCGACGACCCCATCAATGAGCTGAAGCGCCTGGTGCGCTACCATCGCGCTTATGACCACATGGAAAACGGCGACGCGTGTTCCACCAAGCGCGACTGGGATTGCGCCGTGCGCGAATACGGCGAGGCGGAGAAACTTCTCCCCGAACAGGTCGAAGTCGTCTTCTGGCATGCCGTGACGCTGGTGACCAGCGGCCGCGTGGAGGAATCGCTGCCGTTGTTTCGCAAGGTGTTCGCGCGCGAGCCCAAGTGGGCCGAGTTGCTCGGGCGCCTGCCGCAGGCCGACCTTTTCCCGAACGACCCAGCGCTCATCGCGCGCATTCGCGCGGAGGAGCCGAAGCGCTAAGCGGCGCGTCCGTCAGAGATAGCTGAGCCACTGCGATCGCCGTTCGGCGCGGACACGGGCAAACCAGCGGCACGGGAAGTACAAGGCAGCGACGCACAGCGCATACACGAGGTAGAGCAGACCGAGGCTCCACATATAGCGCGGCGGGAGCGGCGGCGGAGCCAGGGGATGGTTGCCGAAGAGCCACGGATTGATCCGCCCTTCGCGAACCAGCGACACCATGCACGCCGCCAGGTGA
>DASPOW010000143.1:0-3484 GCA_035625855.1 Candidatus Methylomirabilota bacterium
GCGCCGTCCGGGCGCACGTGAATGGTGCAGTTCATGGGCTCCATGGTGGCGTGCGCCGCGAACGGCAGTTCGTAAACAGCCTCGATCCTTTTCGCCGCAGAAGCCAGCGCGGTGCCGGCATCGCCGTCGTCCCGGACGACCTTGACCGGGGCGCTGGAGGCATTTTCGACGAAGCGTTGGTGAAGAGACCCGCTGGACTCGCTCACGTTTGGCCCTTCGTCCCAGGTGATCTCCAGAGCGTTGCGCCCCTGTATCGCGGCCCATGAAGTCTCGGCAAGCACCACGATGCCGCCGGCGGTGAAAGCGCCGCTGCCAACAGCCTCGATCTGGATGACGTCGCGCACCCCGCGGATAGCCTTGGCCTTCGCGGCGTCGAACTTCGCGGGTTTTCCGCCAAAGACAGGACACCGCGCTACGACCGCAAAGAGCATTCCGGGCGGACGGGAATCGAGGCCGAACTTCGCCGCGCCCGTGGCCTTGGCGCGCGCCTCGTAGCGGCGCTCGTCGTGGCCCACGATGGTGAAGTCGTCCGGATTTTTCAGCGGAACCGTATTGAAATTCGGAATGGGAAGCTTGGAGGCATCTGCGACGAGCTGACCGTAGGTGAAAGTGTCCTTCCGCGCTCCATGGACGACGGAGCCCTCGCGCGCCTTGCACGTCTCGGGAAGGACGTTCCATCGCTGCGCTGCAGCGGCAATGAGCATTTCCCGGGCGGCTGCCCCCGCGCGCCGTAGCGGCAGCCAAAGGCCCGCTACGCTTCCGCTTCCCCCGGTCCCATGGTCGTAAATCGCAGGATTCGTGGGCGCCTGTTCGACCTGTACGGTCTTCCAATCCACGCAAAGTTCCTCGGCGAGGATCATGGGCAGCGCTGTCATGACGCCCTGGCCCATCTCTGATTTCTCAACAACCAGGGCTACGCGATCATCCGCGGAGACGCGCACGTAAGCGTTGAAAGGGTTGACTGGTTTCTTCTGCTGGTCCTGCTGCTGGGCAGTGCGCGAGCAGCCGGAGGCAGGCAGATAGAAGGCGACGATAAGCGCGGTCCCGCCTTTCGCGGCTGTGCTTACGAATTCGCGACGGCTGACAGCGAGCACTTCGCCCATCGCCTGACTCCCAATCAAGCGGGATGCTTCGCGGGAGTAGCCGCGGAAGCTGCGCGGTGAATGGCCTTGCGGATGCGGAGGTACGTGCCACAGCGGCAGATATTGCCGCTCATGGCTTCGTCAATGTCGGAATCCGTAGGATGCGGCTTTTTGGTGAGCAGCGCGGCTGCGGACATGATCTGCCCGGATTGGCAGTAGCCGCACTGGGGAACGTCTTCCTCAATCCAGGCGCGTTGCACGGGATGGCTGCCGTCGGCCGACAGGCCCTCGATCGTAGTCACGCGTTTCCCTGAAACGCTGGAAATCGCTATGACGCACGAACGCGTCGGTTCGCCGTTGATGTGTACGGTGCATGCTCCGCACAAAGCCATGCCGCATCCGAATTTTGTGCCCGTAAGGTTCAGCGCATCGCGCAAGACCCACAACAGTGGCATATCGGGACTGACGTCCACGGTTTGGGATTTCCCGTTCAAAATGAAAGTGACAGCCATGGGGACCTCCCGCAGCAAGAGCGACTATCCTACCGCAATTCCAGGGACGTGAAAATCCGCGAAAAAGCGCGCGGGCGCTTGCTCATTCGTCCCGAAGCGCCGACACAGGATCTAGGCTTGCTGCACGGCGCGCAGGCAGATAGCTGGCCAGGATGGCCACCGCAGCCAGGCCGGCCAGGGAAAGCGACAAAACCAAGGGATCGCGCGGCTGAACGCCGAAAAGCAGCGTGCTTACAAACTGGCCGAGAACCAGCGCTAGCGCCGCGCCCAGTGCCAGGCCGGCGGCGAGCATTAAGCCCGCTTCGCCCAGAATCATATTCAAGATATGAAAGCGCTGCGCGCCAAGAGCGACGCGAACGCCGATTTCGTTGGTGCGCCGGGCCACGGTGTAAGAGATCACTCCGTAGAGGCCGACCATGGCCAGGACCGCAGCGAGGCTTCCGAAAAAGCCGGAGAGCGTCGCCATTAAGCGGTCGCGCAACAGGGAGTTGTGAATCTGCGTCTGCATGGGAAGGAACTCGATGCTGAGCGCCGGGCTGGCTTGCAACAGGGCGTCTTTCACGGAAGAAGCCAGATGGCCGAGCGGCAGCGAGGAGCGGATCAAAAACTGTGTGTATTGAGTCGGGCGATCATCCTGGAGGGTGGTGACGTAAATCATGGGCGGAAACTCATCGCGCAGTTCAAGGTACTTGGTATTCCGGATCACCCCAACGATTTCGTAGAAGGGGCGTACGCGGCCCGGCGGCTCCTGAACCTGGAAGCGCACGCCGAGCGGGCTTTTCCCGTGCAGGGCAGCCTTCACAAAAGCTTCATTTACGGCGGCAACTCTTGGTGAATCCGCGGTGTCACGCTGGTCGAAGTCGCGGCCGGCCAGGACCGGAATGCGCATGGTGCTGAAATAGCCGGGACTCACGCGAGAGAAGAAAGGATGAACAGGATCTCTTTCCGCCACGCCGGCAAAAATGATGAAGTCATTCCACCCGCTTCCGCTGAGCGGAATGATCGACGTCTCAGCGGCCGCCTCCACCCCGGGAACGGCGCGGACACGCTCGAGCAGGGCAAGGACGTAGGTTTGCCGCTGCGCGGGCGGGATGGTCAGTTTGGAAAAGTCGACACCGGCTTCGAGAATCCCGGTTTCCTGGAAGCCGGCATCCACGGCCAGCAACTTCGCGAGGCTGCGCGAGAAGAGCAAAGCGCCCACCAGGAGTACCAGAGCGAGGGCAACCTGCGAGATAACCAGAGTGCGCCGCAAGGCAATGCCTTCGCGTCCGCCGGACATTCCGCGCGTTGCTGCTTTCAGAACCACGGCCGGAGAAAGGCGCGTTGCGCGGAAAGCCGGAGCCAAACCAAAAAAGAGGCAAGTGAGCGCAGCAACGCCCGCTGTGAAGCCCAGGACGCGCCAGTCGAGGCCAAGATCGAGAAAAATCGGGGTGTCCTTCGTGCTGATGAATGCAACGAGGAAACGGCTGAGCCATTGCGCCAGCCCCGCGCCGAGCGCGGCGCCCACGGCGGCGAGCAGCAGACTTTCTGCGAGAAGCTGGCGGATGAGCCGCGCGCGCGAGGCTCCCAGGGAAAAGCGCACCCCGATCTCGCGCTGGCGGGCGCTGGCGCGGGCCAGCATGAGGTTGGCGACATTGGCGCAGGCGATCAGCAAGACAAAACCAGCAATGGCCAGAAGCATCCACAGCGGACTCTCGTAGTTGCCGTCATACCCGTTCCGCATGTTGGAAAAACCGCCGGCGCCGGGAAAAGCGCCCAGTTGGAATTCGAGGTAGTTCTTCACTCTTTCCGGAGTGTAGACGGGTGGCAACGTCGCTTGAAAAACCGCATTCGAGATGGCTTTCAATTGCGCGTCGGCTTGCGCAAGCGTCCATCCGGGCTTCAGCCGGC
>DASPOW010000144.1:0-3053 GCA_035625855.1 Candidatus Methylomirabilota bacterium
TTGATTCGTTGACTCGTTGATCCATTGAATCCCACTGGCAACTGACAACTGGCCACTGATGACTTGGTTTAAAAGACAGACCGGCGAAGTGGACGCTTCCGGCGAAAAACGGGTGCGCACCGAAGGTCTTTGGGTCAAGTGCGACAACTGCCGCAAGGTGATCTGGAAAAAAGACCTGGAAGAAAACCTGAACGTCTGCCCGCATTGCAACCGGCATTTCCGCATCGACGCACGGACGCGCCTGGCGCAACTGCTGGATAACGGAAAATACGACATCTTCGACGACGGTCTGGTTTCCACCGATCCCCTGAAGTTCGCGGACCTGAAGCCCTATAGCCAGCGCTTGCGGCAGGCACAAAAAGAGACCGGGCTTGCCGACGCGGTCATCAATGCCGCCGGCTCGCTCGAAGGACGGCCGGTCGTGGTGTCGGCGATGGAGTATTCGTTCATTGGCGGGAGCATGGGCGCGGTGGTGGGAGAGAAAATTACACGCGCCGTGGAACGGGCGACCAGTGATGGACGTCCCCTGATCGTAGTCTCCGCATCAGGCGGCGCTCGCATGATGGAAGGCGTGATCAGCCTGATGCAGCTTGCCAAGATCTCAGCCGCCCTGGCGCGCATGGACTCCGCCAAAGTTCCCTATATCTCGGTTCTGACCGATCCCACTACCGGCGGGGTGACCGCTTCCTACGCCATGCTGGGCGACCTTAACATCGCCGAACCCGGCGCTCTCATCGGCTTCGCCGGCCCGCGGGTTATCGAACAGACCATCCGGCAGAAATTGCCCGAGGGCTTCCAGCGCAGCGAGTTCCTGCTGCAGCACGGCATGCTGGATGCGGTAGTGCCGCGCAAGGAGCTCAAGCGGTACATCGCGCGCGCACTCGCGTTCATGATGAATTAGCGCTCAGCAGCCAGCACTCCGCCACACCTGGCACTTCGCATGCAACTGCTGTTTTGGCGCATCCTGTCCGCTTATAATTTGGCAGCAATTGTGCCTGTTCGCCTTAGCTGACCGCTGAGTGCTATTTGCTGACCGCTTATCAAAATGCGGTGGAGCGACTCTACGCGCTCGGACACGAGCTCGCCAACACCCCTTCGGACCACTTCAACCTGGCGCACATGCGCGCAATCCTGCGCGAACTGGGCAATCCGGAGCGCCGATTTGCCAGCGTACTGATCGCGGGAACGAATGGCAAAGGCTCAACCGCTGCGACGCTGGCCTCGATCCTCAGCGCGGCCGGCCATCGCATAGGACTTTACATTTCGCCCCACCTGCTGCGCGTCAGCGAGCGCATGCGCATCAATGGTGCGGAGATCAGTGAAGCCGATTTTGGCCTGATCCATGAGCGGGTGGAAGCCGCGGCGCGTCCATTACTCGAAACAGGAGAACTGCCCTGGAGTCCGAGCTTCTTCGAAGTGCTGACCGCGATGGCTTTTGAATATTTCGCGGGCGCCGGCGTAGAAATCGCGGTTTTGGAAGTCGGGATGGGGGGGCGGTTGGACGCGACCAACGTGGTCGAGCCGGTAGTTTCTGTGATTACAGATATTGCCCTCGACCATCAGAAATTTCTGGGCGACACGATCACACAGATTGCGCGCGAGAAAGCCGGGATCATCCGCCCGGCAGGCGTGGTGGTCACCCTGCCGCAGCACCCGGAAGCCAATGAGGTGATCGGCAACACCATCGCCGAGCGCGGTGCGCATGCGGTCAGCGCCGTGCCCTACATGCCATCGGTTGCGCCGGGTGCGCACGAGGTGCCGGGTGTTGCGCCCAATGGCGTGCGCACATCGTATCCCCTACACGTGCTGGACCAGGAGATTGTTGTGGATTCGCCGCTCGTGGGCCGCCACCAGCTGCGCAACACGGCGCTGGCGATTGCCGCAGCCGTGGAGTTGAACCGGCGGGGGTATCCGCTGACCGCGCGTGACGTTGAGCGCGGCATCCGCGAAACCCGCTGGCCGGGGCGCTTCCAGCGTATAGCCGCCACAGCACGCTCGCCGGAGACCATTCTCGACGTCGCTCACAATCCTGCCGGCGCCTGGGCGCTGCGCTCGACACTGTCGGAATATGCTGGTGATCGTCCGCTGGTGCTGGTGTTCGGCGTGATGCGCGATAAGGCTATGGCGGAGATCGCGGAGATTCTCTTCCCCCTCGCCGAGCGCGTGATCACCACCCGCGCAGAGAATCCGCGTTCGGCCAGCCCCGACGAAATAAGGGAAGCCGCCACACGCACGGGGGCAGATGTGGAGGTAGCGCACACGGTGGCCGACGCGCTGGCGCGGGCACGCGAATTGACGCCAGCAGACGGGATCATTGTAATCACGGGCTCGATCTACGTTGTGGGGGAAGCGCTGAATGTGATCGGATCCCCGGGTGATCGGGGCTCGGGTGATTGAAGTATGCGCTTGTCATCCCGAGCGCAGCGAGGGATCTCAGTCTTGCTGAATGCTGACTGCTGAATGCCGCAAACTAAACTCAACCACTTTTTGAGCGCGCTGCGGTCGTACCTCTTCTTCGACCCTCTGGTCTGGCTGTGGACCATATTCATGGCCACGTTTTCATTACTGTCGTCGCTGATTGACCGTGACGGGCGCATCCAGCAATGGTTTGCGGTGACGTGGTCGACGGTGATTCTGAACATCATCCGGTCGCCACTCGCGGTCCGTGGCATGGAAAAGATAGACACAACACGCCCGCACCTCTACGCGCTCAACCATCTTTCGGCCCTGGACATTCCGGCGGTGTACGTTGGGATGCCGTGCCACTTCCGCATCATGGCCAAGGAGGAGATATTCCGGTACCCCTTCCTGGGATGGCACTTGCGGAGGTCGGGGCAGGTTTCGATCGAGCGCGAGCACGCCCTCGCGTCTATGCGCAGCCTGAACCGTGCGGCGGCGATCCTCAAGGGCGGACAGCCGCTGGTTGTTTTTCCCGAGGGCGGCCGCTCGGCAACTGGACAGACGCTGCCGTTCCTGCCGGGCGTATTCTATGTAGCCATCAAGGCGGGCGTGGACGTGGTGCCCATGGCGCTGGTTGGGACCTATGAGTTACT
>DASPOW010000145.1:0-4851 GCA_035625855.1 Candidatus Methylomirabilota bacterium
CGAGCGACAAGCAGCTCCAGCAGCTCTTCGAAATGATGAGCCGTTCCCAGCAGGGCTATCGCGACCTGATCGACTCCTTCGACGATCTCCTGCTCTCCTTCGATCTCGAAGGTCGCATCCGTGCCGCCAATCGCAGCCTCGCGGACTTGCTCGGCGTATCGTTTCAGGAACTGATCGGCAAGCCCCTCACCGACTTCATTGATGACGAGGACGGCGCCGGCCGCCGCGCCGTGGACCGCGCCCTGCCGCGTTTCATGGAGCGCCGGCACTGGGCGGGTGCGGTCCGCATCCGCTTCAAAAAAGTCCCCGCGGCCCAGTACTTCGACTGCGTCGCTCACGCCATGACGCGCGCCGGCGAGGTCCACGGCATCACCGTTCTCGCCCGCGACATCACCGCTCTCCGCGAAAACGAAGCGCGCTTCACCCAGCTTTTCGAGAGCCTCCAGGAAGGCATTTACGTCGTCACGCCCGCCGACGCCATTGCCGACGCCAATCCCGCTCTGGTCCGCATGCTCGGCTACTCCTCGAAGGACGAGCTTCTGCAGCTGCCGTTCTCCGCCATTCTCGCCGACCCCAAGGAGCGCGAGCGCCTTCAGGACGAAGCCGAATTCGGCTCATCTCCCAAGGGTGGGGAACTGGTGCTTCTCCGCAAGGACCGCGCGCCCCTCACCTGCCTCAACTCCATCACCGCCGTGCGCGACGCCGCCGGGCGCGTTATTCGCTATCAGGGCGCGCTCATTGACATCACCGAGCGCCGCGAAGTCGAGCGCCGCCTCTTCAAGGAGCAGGAATTCGCCCGCCGCCTCGTGGACGGCTTCCCCGACCTGATCATGGTTCTGGACCCGCAGCGGACCTACACCTTCATCAGCCCGCGCATCAAGGACATCCTGGGCTACGAAGTGGACGAAGCCATGGAACTCGGCTTCGGCGATTGCGCCCACGCCGACGACCGCGGCGAGCTGCACCGCGTCTTCGACGACGTCGTCGCGCAGAAAACCGTTGGCTCCCTCGAGGTTCGCGTCCGCCGCAAACAGGGCGACTGGCGCCTCCTGCGCTGCAGCTTCAGCCCGCTCTTCGCCGAGTCCGGCGGCATCGAAGGCGTGGTCATCGCCGCGCGCGACGTTACCGAACTCAAGCGCCTCGAGGAAAAACTGATTCAGTCCGAAAAGCTCGCCGCCATGGGCCAGATGCTCGCCGGCGTGGCCCACGAGCTCAACAATCCTCTCACCGCCGTGCTCGGCGTCACCGAACTGCTTCGCGAGCGCCCCAATCTCGAGGATCCCGCGCGCCGCCAGCTCGATCTCGCCTATCGCCAGGCCCGCCGCGCCGCGCGCATCGTCCAGAACCTGCTGGACTTCTCGCGCCCCGCCGCGCCGCAGAAGCGCCTCATCGACCTCAATTCCATCCTCGAGCGCACCCTCCAGCTTCACGAGCACGCCCTTCGCCGCAGCAATATCGCCGTGGACTTCCAGCCCGACCCGTCCTTGCCTTCCGTCGTCGGCGACGCCAGCCAGCTCATCCAGGTCTTCCTCAATCTCGTTTCCAACGCCGAGTACGCCATCCGCGAAGTCCGCGACTCCGGCCACATCCTCGTCCGCCTCCGGCGCATCGGCGAGCGCGTGGCCGTCACCGTGCAGGACGACGGCGTCGGCATCCGCCCTGAGGCTCTCCCGCGCCTCTTCGATCCCTTCTACACCACCAAGCGCCCCGGAGGCGGCACCGGCCTCGGCCTCAGCATTTGCATGAGCATCATTCGCGAGCACAACGGCACCATCGAAGTCGAATCCACTCCGCCCACGCAGGGCTCCGTTTTCACCGTTCTTCTCCCCGCCGCCGAGCAGTCCTCTCTCGACTCCGGCCTCCAGGACACCTCCATGCACTCCGCCGTCGTCATGCAGCAGATGGCGGACATCCTCAAGGGCCGCTCCATTCTTCTCCTGGACGACGAAGAAAGCATCCGCATGCTCCTGCAGGAGGGCCTTGCCGCTCGCGGCCTCCATCTCGATACCGCCGCCTCTTGCGAGGAGGCCGTCGCCGCCGCCGCTCGCATCGAGTACGACGCCATCCTGTGCGACTGGAATCTTTCCACCGGCGGCCTCACCGGCAGGCAAGCCGCTGAGAGAATCCTTGCCGCCATGGGTTCGCGCAAGCCGCCGGTTGTCTTCATCACCGGCGACCTCATCTCGCCCGAAGCCGCCGCGCTCCCCGGCCAGAAACCCGTCTTCCTGCAGAAGCCCTTCCGCATCTCCGACGTGCTCTCGACCCTCGCCGAAGTCTTCGCCGGCGTTCGCGAATCCCTCGTCCGCTGACCGTTACGCCCGCTCTCTTCTTTGCCTTCGTTCGCTCCGGTCGCGGAGGTGGTGCCGGGTCTCGGATATGTGATATTACTCACAGCAAGCCGCATGCTCGGGTGGTACAAAACTCTCGTCGCAAAGGGAGAACTTCATGAAGATCCTGTTGGCGGTTGACGGCTCGAAATTCTCGGACGCGGCGGCCCAGGTCCTGGCTTCTCGATTCCGCAAGGAAGATGCACAGGTGCTTGTCTTGCAAGTCGTTGAACCGCTCGTGTTTTCGACGCCCCCGCAAATGTCGCCCGGCTATGCCCCGGAGATGGCCGCCAGACTTCAGGAGCAGTTGAAGCAGGCGAAAGACTACACGGCTCGCGCCGCCGAAACGCTGCGCGCGGCCGGATTCAAGGCGGATTCGCGCGTCGTCGAAAACGAAGTCCGGACCGCCATCCTGGACATCGCCGCGGAATGGTCCGCGGATCTGGTTGTTCTCGGCTCCCACGGCCAGAAGGGATTGCGAAGGTTCCTTCTCGGCAGCGTCGCGGAGTTCGTTGCCCGCCACGCCCGCTCCTCGGTCCTCGTTGTCCGCCTGCCGTAAACCCCCGAGCGCCCCCGTCGGCCTCCCCCGCGCCACCCATTAGAGACCCGGATCGAGCCGGGGACAACTTCCTCCTCGTGACTCGATCCGGCACCCCCCATTGAACACGCTCTCAATCCGCAGCAAACACGGAGGGTGCCCCACCCTCGGTTTGTGAGGGTGGGTTCTTGCACTTCCCTTGCAACGGTTCTCGCTCGTGTGTTTGTGTTGGTTCAGCCTGAAATGGAAAGTGAACAGCTTCACGCACCGGCACCTTGTTTGCGCTGCTCGGCGCTCCGCCGTGACAGCTGCCATAAGCCGCGCACCGAGAGGAGGAAGGTGAAGCCACCGAGCCCGCCGAGCGCCCAGAGTGTCCAGACGAAGAAGAAGCCGCCGGTGGACCTGGCGATCTCGCCGTAATGTGCGCCCCTCATGTGCATAACGGGCATGGCTGCCGCCAACAACCCGACGAGCAGCATGATGATGTGCCCCGACCGCCGTTCGGCGAGCACCAGCGTGCCGTACAGCAACACCACGAGAACGGCCAACGCAATGTTTGCGGGCTCGGCCGGCGATATCCCACGGACGATGTCGTCCGTAATGTGGAGCGTCAGCAAGAGGATCGAGAGCAAAGACGCGATGGTTAACATACCGTTCTCTTTCATTGGATATCTCCTTGTTAGACTGAGCGCCATGGTCTTGCATTGCGCGGGGAATACTGCTTTTTATCGCGCCGTTTCTGGCGCATGGCCGGCGACGTGCTCCGGACTGCCTGCTGGCTTCACCCCTGACCTAGTCCACGCCTGCCGGATGAGACTTGGATACTGAGCTATACGGGAGACCAACGAAAAAGATTCATGGTGACCGGCGGGTGGCCGAGACAACTTCCTCCTCGTAACTCGAGCCGGCGCCACTATTCTCAGACCCTCTCAATCCGCAGCAAACTCGGAGGGTGCCCCATCCTCGCTTTGTGAGGGTGGGCTGTTGCACTCCCCTTGCAAATGATCGCTCCGTCTCACATCGCGTCAATTTCAATCAGTCCCGCTTCCCGCTTGCGAGGGTGGGCATTTTTGCTCTTCTCTTCATTCCCAGGGGTGAATCTCTTCTAGGCGGCAGAAAAGAAACGCCCACCCTTTGAAACAGCGCAAAGGATAAGCCACCCAGGTTGGTGGTGTTACCACGCGCTGAATATGCTCCACAAGGGAGCGTCGCCGATTGGGAGTGGTTGAACTAAGCATGCGCCACCCGCCAGCCGCTGCGGCACGAAACCGCTGGCAAGTTACTAAACGCTCTTGCTCCTCAGTCTACGAAGCGAAGTTCCAACGATGGAAATTGTAACGGCAACGCCAACCCCCATGTAGGCCATGACCGAGGTAAGGTATGGTGTGTCATGCAGGGTAGAGCCCACCGCAAAAATCACGCCGGCCCATACAATGGCGACTGCAAGGATAGCCATGGCAGGGGATTTCATAGCATGCCTCCTCTTAAGCCTTTCGTTCATTGTACGCTTCGAATAACGACCTTGTTTCAGTGGGAGAGTACTGAGCGCAGCACCTTGCAGAAGAATTCAATGCTAACGTAATTTTGAACATGGAAACGCCACGGCACGATTCTCTTCTCGTTGTCATCAGTGCTTTTTGCCTATTGGCTACGCTCCTTGCTTCAATACGCATTGTGCTGTTCTTGGGTCTCCGCCCCTCGCCACTGTCCCTGTGCTTCGCCAAAACTCTATCCGTGTCGGAAAGTGCTCGCTCTCAGCGTAATTCGCGGACGATTGGCTTGCCGGGTGAGGTTGAATCGAGTCCTTCGTAGCACGGGGCGGAAATGTCTGCGCGGGTGGCGCAGACGTTCGCCGCTAAGACGAATTTGGGTGCCGCATGCCTTTGGGTTCCAAAGGCGCGGGTGTCGCCTTTTTTCTCGGCCGGGTGACCCGGGCCGGGCGCCAAAGTGACTTAGGGAAAACCAGAGTTTGTCATCCCGGCCGCA